>DASSOW010000056.1:0-17740 GCA_035700175.1 Gemmatimonadales bacterium
CTCCTGCTGGAAGAGGGCGCACCGATCGACCTGGTGGACAGCACCATGACCAGGTTCGGTTTCCCGGTGGGACCGGTGACGCTGCTGGACGAAGTGGGGCTCGACGTCGGGCTCAAGGCGGGGAAGGTGATGCATGAGAAGTTCGGCGCGCGGCTCGAGCCGGCGAGCGTGCTCGCCACCATGGTGGATGCGGGACGACTGGGCCGGAAGAACGGGAAGGGGTTCTACCGCTACGCCGACGGGAAGAAGCAGGGAGTGGACGAGAGCGTCTATCGACTGCTGGGCGTGATGCGGCGTGACGAAATGGCCCCGACCATGGTGCAGCAGCGGCTGCTCTATGCCATGCTCAACGAAGCGGCCATGGCCGCAGCGGAAGGGGTGGTGCGCTCGCCCCGGGACGGTGACATCGGCGCGGTCTTTGGCATCGGCTTCCCGGCCTTCCGCGGCGGCCCGCTCCGCATGATCGACGACCTCGGCGCCAGCCGAGTGGTGCAGATGCTGCGCTCACTGGAGGCGAGCCACGGCCCGCGGTTTCATCCGGCGGAGGCACTGGTGCGGATGGCGGAGGAGGGGGGAAGGTTCTATTGAAGGCGGACGGGGCGGACAGGTCGGACGGGTCGGACTGGTTTTTTGGGGGTTCGGTAAGAAACGTCCGTCCCGTCCGCCCCGTCCGCCTATCTCACCACGTACGCCTCCACCGCGAAATACTCCGCCAGGCCGAGCCGGTCCAGCAGTGCCGCGGTTTCCTTGTTGCGTGCTTCCACCCGCTGCCAGAATTCGCGCTGGTCATACCCGCCGGGGAACGGCGCCGAGTCCTTCTGCGACTGGTGCTTGAAGATCGCCTGGATCTTGAGCCGGAGTTCTTCCTGCGACATGGTCACCAGCCAGGTGGCATCCGTCACTGACCACTCCTGCCAGGCGCCGCGATAGAGCCAGACTGGCGGGCGGCTCCCGGTGTCGCGCTGGTGCAGCTCATCCAGCGCCAGGGTGACCGCTTCCAGGCACATGCGATGGGTGCCGTGCGGATCGCTCAGGTCCCCCGCCGCAAAGATGAGGTCCGGCGCTTCCTCCTGCAGCAGCTGGCGCACGATGGCGACATCCGCCGGGCCCACTGGATCCTTCCGCACCTTGCCAGTCTGGTAGAAGGGCAGGTTGAGGAACCGCGCGTTCCGGCGCTCGAGTCCCAGCGTTTCGATGCCGCTCACCGCCTCGGACTCGCGGATCATGCGCTTGATGTCCTGGATCTCCGGCAGGTCCACGTCACCGGGAGACTTCGAGGCGAGGAACTGCCGCACGCGCGCCGCCAGCGACAACACGCCCTCCTGCTCGATGACGCCGGCATGCGCCAGCCGCTCGAGAAAGTCCACGTAGCGTCGCACGTCGTGGTCGAAGACGGCGATGTTCCCGCTGGTCTGGTACGCCACCACGATCTCGTTGCCGTTCAGCACCAGCTTGCGCAGGACGCCGCCCATCGAGATCACGTCGTCGTCCGGATGGGGCGAGAAGCACACGATCTTCTTGCCCCGCGGCAGCTTGGAGCGGCCCCGGATGCGGGCACCCAGGGCATTGAATGCGAGCCCGTTCACGGTGCCCGCGTCGCCATGGACGGCGATGAGCGACGAGAGGTGATGCTCGGTATAGTCTCCCGGGGTGAGCTTGAGGATGCCCTTGCCCGCCTGCTGCGCCAGCCATACCACGGCACGCACCATCATGTCGGTGGTCCACTCGACCTCGTGCAGCAACCAGGGCGTGGCGATGCGGGTGAGGTCGGCGGCAGCAGCGAGGTCCACGAAGAACGTGGTGGCGGGGTGCTGCTGCAGGTATGTGGCCACCACCTGCCGGTCTACCGGTTCCTCCACCGTGCGGCGCACGATCGACGCCTTGTGCTCGCCGGTGGCGAGGATAGCGATCTCGCGCGCGTCGAGGATGGTGGCGACGCCCATCGTGATGGCTTCGTGCGGGACGTTGTCCTCGCCGAAGAAATCGGCCGCGGCGTCCTTGCGGGTGATGCGATCCAGGGTGATCAGGCGGGTGCGGCTGGCAATGTCCGATCCCGGCTCGTTGAAGCCGATGTGTCCGGTCTTGCCGATACCGAGAATCTGGAAGTCAATGCCGCCGGCCTCGCGGATGGCTGCTTCGTAGGTAGCGCATTCGGCAGCGAGCTGCTCCCGCGGCACGTCACCGCGGGGGATGTGGACCTGCTCCGGCTCGATGTCCACCTGGGAAAAGAAATTTTCCCACATGAAGCGGTGATACGAGTGGATGCTTCCCGGCGCCATCGGGTAGTACTCGTCCAGGTTGAACGTGACGACCTGGCGGAAGGAGAGGCCTTCCTCGCGGTGCATCCGGATGAGTTCGCGGTAGACTCCGACGGGCGTCGAGCCGGTGGCGAGCCCCAGGACGGTGCGGCGTCCCTGCCGGTCGTGGTTGACGATCAGCTCGGCGATGCGCGCCGCTACGGCACGGGCCAGGGCTTCGGGATCGTCGATGATCTCGACGGCAATGCGCTCGCCCGGGATCACGGGGCCGCCGGCCTGGCGCAACCCGCGTCATAGATGGCGGCGCGCCACCTGGGGTCAAACTCCCGGGCCGCTGAATCGTGCACCAGCGCGAGCACAAAGCAGCCGTGCCGGGTGGCCGCCACCGCAATGCCGGGCCCCAGCACTCGATCATCCACCCGGATCGTGTCGCCCGCGCTCGTCACCGTGCGTCCGGCCCGTGGAAGCGTCACCGCTGCGGTGTCCGGCGCAACCGACACGTCGAGCGTGGGGCCCATGATCCACGCGACCGTCGCTGTATCGAGTGGCGCGTCGCCGGTCCACTGGACGGCGGAGTCGCCCGATGGCGTCATGGAGACCCAGACGCTTGATGGCGCGTCGTCCTGAACCACCGTGGGACCCAGCCCGCCGAAGATTCGTGTGCCGCTCCTGTTCCACCGCACGCGCCATCCCGTGAGCGACGCCAGCGCATGCGACTCTCCGTCGTCGAGGTCCATGATGCCGAGCTGTGCCCAGCCAGCAGCGGGTCCCATGCCGCTGGCGCTGAACTGGCCGGCCCGGGCTTCCTCGGGCGAGACGCCGAGCCGCCGGGCCGCCTCGGCCACTTTTGCCGGGGATAACGTCTCCGATTCGCCTGCATGCAGGATCAGCCCCGCGCCGTAGGCTACACGAGTCCAGTCGGGCGACGGGGCTACGTCCCACACGCTGTCGCGTCCCGCGATGCGGCCAAAGCGCTCGGAGGCCACCCGGAACCCGTCGAAGAAGGCTTCGGCCTCGATGGAGGCCCAGTCCTCGACCGCGAGCAATGCAGTACTGTCGGGAGAATAGGCCCAGCGCAGCTGGCCGGTCATGCCGCGCGCGCCGGCATTGACACGGTGAACGCTCACCTGGCCAGTGAGCGCGGGCGATGGGGCTGCCGCGCCGCCATGGTCCGATGCCGGCTTCTCACGGCAGGCGGTTGCGCCGGCGGCGAGAGCCAGCAGGATCAGTGGCAGGCGCATGGGCAGTCTCCAGTCAGGTGACCCGACAAATGTATCTTGCAGGGCCATCTCTCCCCATACCGGCCCGCGGAGCGCCCGTGCTCGACGACACCCTCCAGCGCATTTCCGATGACGCCACGCCCGAGGCCGCGCGTCGGTTTGCCGAACTCGCCGCGGCCTTCCTGGCCGAGTCGGCCGGAGGCGCTTGCCCGGTCACCACGCCGGCCGGTGCGGCTGCGTTGTACCAGGCGCTCAACCCGGCGCTCCCCATGGGCGGGACATCGCTGGACGAAATTCTCCACGACGCGGGCGACCTGGTGATGCAGTCGTCGATCCGGCTGTCGCATCCGATGTACCTGGGCCACCAGGTGAGCGCCCCGCTCCCGGCGGCAATCTGGAGTGAGCACCTCGTCTCGGTGCTCAACAATTCGCTGGCGGTGCAGGAGATGTCGCCGGCGGGGACGGCGGTGGAAACGAGGATCATCCGCTGGATGTGCGAGCTGGCCGGACTTCCTGACGGCGCCGGTGGCACGTTCACCTCGGGAGGGACCGAGGCCACCTTCACCGCGCTTCTGGCGGCCCGCGCCGCCTGCCGGCCCGATGCCTGGCAGCGCGGCGTGGGTGCCAACCCGCCGGTCATCGTGTGTGGCGAGCACGCGCACTATGCCGTGACCCGCGCCGCAGGCGAGCTCGGCATCGGTATGGATCACGTGGTGGCGGTGCCGTCCCGCGACTATCGCATGGATGCAGATCAACTGGAGCGCATCCTGGAGCGGCTGGCGGGCGAGGGCCGGGACGTCATGGCAGTCGTGGCGACGGCCGGCTCGACAGCCACCGGCAGCTTCGATGACCTCGAGCACATCGGAAGCCTCTGCAGCAGCCTCGGCGTGTGGCTGCATGTGGACGGGGCACATGGCGCGTCCGCGCTGTTCTCGCCCGTGCGGCGAGCGATGGTGGCCGGCATCGGGCACGCCAGCAGCATTGCGTGGGACCCGCACAAGATGATGCTCATGCCCCTGTCGTGCGGCATGCTGCTGGTGCGGAACGAGGCCCAGCTGGCGCAGGCGTTCGCGCAGCGCGCGCCCTATCTCTTTCACGAGCGGGGCGGCGACCGCAGTTGGGACCAGGGGCCGCGGAGCTTTGCCTGCTCCCGCCGCTTCGACGCCCTGAAGCTCTGGATCGCGCTCAGGCGGTATGGCGCGGATGGTATCGGTGCGCTCTATGACCACCTCTGCGATCTCACCGCGGAACTCGCCGACTTGCTGCGTGAGGCGGGCACCTTCGAGGTGCTGCATGAGCCGGCGTGCAATATTCTCTGCTTCCGATGGCTCGGCACACCCAGCGCTCAGCGCTCAGCGCACAGCGCTCTCAACCACCTCAACCGCCAACTCCGGGAACACTACAACGCCTCCGGCGAAGGCTGGATTACCGCCACCATGCTGGATGGCATGCAGGTGCTGCGGGTGACCATCATGAATCCACGCACGACCAGGGCGCACCTGGAGCAGCTGGTCAGCGGCCTGATTCGTGTCGCGCAGACGCTGGACCAGGTGCCGGAGGGGATCGGCTCGTGAGAGCATTTCAGCCACCTGCCATCGCGCCGGCCGATCTTGCCGCTGAGCCGGTCGCGCGTGCCCGAACGATTCCCAGTACCTGGTACGTGGACCCGCGCTTTCATGACGTCGACCGCGAGTGGATCTTCGCGCGCACCTGGCAGGGGATGGCCCACGCCGCGCAGGTGGCGGCACCGGGCCAGTACGTGACCGAGAACATTGCCGGCGAGCCGGTGATCATCGTCCGCGACAGGGACGGCGTACTGCGCGCCTTCTATAATGTCTGCCGTCATCGCGGCGGGCCGCTGGCGCTCGACGCCGAGGGCTGCGTCAATGCGCTCCAGTGCAAGTATCACGGGTGGACATACCTGCTGGACGGGTCGCTGCGCGGTGTCCCCGCGATGGACCGGACGGAGCTGTTTGACAAGAAGGATTTCGGGCTGCGGCCGGTGCAGGTGCAGGAATGGCAGGGGCTGGTGTTCGTAAACCTCGATCCCGGTGCGGCGCCGCTCGCGGAATTCATGGCGGGCATCGAGGAGCAGATCGCGCCGATGCGGCTCGACCGGCTGCGGTTCGTGCGGCGGGTGGACTACACCGTGGCGTGCAACTGGAAGGTGTACGTGGACAACTACCTGGAAGGGTACCACGTTCCCTATGTACATCCCGAGCTCGCCAAGCTGTATGACTATCGCCAGTATATCACCACGACGTATCGCTGGTACTCGCTGCAGCACAGCCCGCTGACGGGCGACAATCTCTACAGCAGGAATGGCGGCGGGGAGGCGTTCTACTACTGCATCTTCCCCAATTTCATGCTCAACATCCTCCCAGGCCGGCTGCAAACCAACTTCGTCCTGCCCGATGGGCACGACCGCTGCCGGGTGATCTTCCAGTACTTCCATGACGACGTGGACGAAGCACGGGTCGAGGCCGACGTGGCCTACAGCGACGCGGTGCAGGCGGAAGACGCGGAGATCTGCGCCCGGGTACAGCAGGGCCTGGCCTCACGCGCTTATGACACGGGCCGGTTCTCGGTGCGCTACGAGGCGGGGGTGCATCATTTTCAGGAGCTGGTGCGGGAGGCGTATCGGTTGGGAGCTAAGAGCTGAAGGCTGAAAGCTGAAGGCAGTGACCTTCAGCCTTGAGCCTTCAACCCTCAGCGCTTCACATCAAACGTCACCCTTTGCTGTACCAGCGTCCGGACCGCCTGACCGTTCTTGCGTCCCGGCGTAAGCCGGCAGGAGCGCACCGACGCCGCGGCGGGCGGCGCGAAGCCGCGATGGCTCGCTTCCAGCACCCGCACCGAGTTGGGCTCGACCCGACCCAGCGTGTCCACCACATACGCCAGCAGCACGGAGCCGCTGCGGCCGCTGAGCGAGGCGGGCGGCGCGACCCGGTCGCAGCCCAGGACCGTGGGCCGCTCGGTGAGTTCCGCGGCGAGCTGCGGCGCCGGATGTCCCACGGAGTCGGCCCGAAGCATCTCAACGACGGCGACGGCGTCGGTGGTGTAGGGCAGCGTATCCGCGCCGATGGCCGCGAGTTGCGCCTGCTGGCTGGCCAGCGCCACGAGGTGCGCCGTGGTGGTATCTGAAATCCAGATGGTGAGGATGTTTTCGCCGGTGTCGGCGGTAGCGGTCCACCGTCCGCGCTGCCACTGCCTGCCGGTTTCGATAGTGGTATCCGGTGCGCCCCAGAGTCGACTGAGCGCATCGTAGGCTGTGCCCGGCTCGGTCATGAACTCCCGGATCGCCAGGTAGGAGACCATGCTGTCGGCCGACTGCACCATGGCGCTCACGTTCACCGTGCTGGCGGAGGAGTCTGGGGTGAAGCAGAGCAGGTCGGCGGCCACCCCTTCGATGTGAAAGGGCGAGCAGGACATGGCGCCCACGCCCAGGCCGGTCGCTGCGGCCCGGAGGTCGGTCGCATTCATCCCGGGTGTCATCCCGTGAAAGCTGAACGCATCCGGGCGGCCGCGATCGCCACACCCGGCCAGCAGCAGGCACCCGAAGACGAGGGGCATCGCCAGGTGTACAGGCATCGATGTGCGCAGCAACGGCACGGAACCTCGCAAGGTGGGTACGCGGGACAGGGAAGTTACGCCGGGGCCGCGGTACGGGCAAAGCCGCGGTAGGGCCAAAGCCATGGCTTTGCCCCTACCGCGGCAAACTCGCTACCTTCGAGGCGCGGTGCCCGAACCCCATCACTTCCGTCGAGGGATGAAATCCGCATGCTCCGTCAGGGACTGCTCTGGTTGTCGCAGCAGAATGGCATCTTCCGCTTTGTCCGCTCCAATCCCCTGGCCCGGCGATTCGCCTCGCGGTTCGTGGCCGGCGAGACCATTGAGGAGGGCGTGGCCGCGGCCCGTGAGCTGATGGCACGCGGCATCACGGCCTCGCTGGACCTGCTGGGCGAGAGCGTCAGCCGCCCGGAGGAAGCCTCGGCCGCGAAGGACCAGTACCTGGTCATGCTCGACCGAATGGCCGCCGCCGGAAACATCGAGGTCAACGTCTCGGTGAAGCTCACCCAGATGGGGCTCGACATCGATGAGGCGCTCTGCCGGCAAAACATGCGGGAGATTCTCGAGCGTGCCGCGTCCCATCGCGGCTTCGTGCGACTGGACATGGAGGGCTCCAGCTATACCCAGCGCACCCTCGACTTCTTCCGCCAGCACCTGTTTCCGGACTTCGGCGCCCACTGCGGAGTGGTGATCCAGTCCGCCCTGCGACGCTCCGAACGCGACATCAGCGACCTGATCGCCATGCGGGCTCGCGTCCGGCTCTGCAAGGGCGCGTATCTCGAGCCGCCCGACATTGCCTTTCCGGAAAAGGCGGACGTGGACCGGAACTACGTGAAGCTCATGGAGCGGCTGCTGACCGAGGGCAACTATCCCGGCCTCGCCACCCACGATGAGCGCATCATTGCGCATGCCCGCACCTTTGTCGCCGAGCACCACATCACGGAAGACCGCTTTGAATTCCAGATGCTCCACGGGGTGCGCCGAGACCTGCAGCAGCAGCTCCGCGCGGCCGGCCACCGGATGCGGGTCTACATCCCCTTCGGCACGCAGTGGTATCCCTACCTCATGCGCCGCCTCGCCGAGCGGCCCGCCAACATCGCTTTCATGATGGGCAATATCGTCAAGGAGTCGGTCAAGCACTGATGACGGACCTGACGCTCGGCGGCTACATGGCCACGCACGAACGGGCCGCCGCCTTCGGCGGCAGCGATGGACAGGCCTATTCCGTTGGCATCGTCGTGGATGACGCACCCGATGAGCGCGGCCGCTTCGCCGCGACGCTCCTCTTCGTGCGCTGGTCGCCGGCCGGCGATCGGCCGGTGGGACATGTCGAGACCCCGGCGCTCGCCTGGGGCCGGACGCCCGACGAAGCGAACGAGCGCATCCGGGCGCTGTCGCTCTACGACGTGAAGGCCGCGCTCGACGAAGCCATCGCAGCGGCGCCAGGCGAATGGTGACTGGGACGGTGCTCGAGCGCGACGGGGCGCATTACCGGGTCCTGACACCGGATGGGGAGCGCCGGGCCGTGCTGCGGAAGAAGGTGAAGCGTGAGGAGTTCCGGGTGGTGGTGGGTGACCGGGTGCGCCTGGAGCCCGAACCCGGAGGCGAGCTCTTCGGCATCACCGCAGTCGAGCCGCGACGCAGTGTACTCGAGCGGCGAGTCCCCGAAGGCCGCGGCACCCGCATCGTGGTTGCCAATCTCGACGAAGTCTTCGTCGTGACCGCAACAACCGATCCCGCCCCGCTTCCCCAATTGCTCGACCGCCTCCTGGTGCTGGCTGAGGCCAACGATATCGAAGCCGCCGTCGTGATCAACAAGGTGGACAAGGCGCCGGCCGCACCGCTCGCCGAGCGCTTCAGGCGTGCCGGCTATCGAGTGCTGGAGACCAGCACCCTGACCGGTGACGGCATCCCGGAATTCACTGCCGCGCTTCGGGGCCACACCGCTGTGGTGACGGGCCCGTCAGGTGCCGGCAAGTCCAGCCTGCTCAACATGGTGGAACCGGGTCTCGGACTGCGCACAGGCGAGATCAGCGAGAAGGTACGGCGCGGCAAGAACACAACGGTGGGCGCGGTGATGATCCCGCTCGCGAATGGCGGCTTCCTGGTGGACACGCCGGGCTTCAGCGAGGTGGGACTGTGGGGGATCGAACCGCAGGAGCTGGCCTCCTGTTTTCCCGAGATGCGCCCGTTCCTGGGCGAGTGCCGGTTCCAGGATTGCCGCCATCGTACGGAGCCCGGCTGCGCCGTCCGTGCCGCCGTCGACCGCGGCGACATCGCCGCCGACCGGCTGGTGAGCTATCACGTGCTGCTGGCGGAGCTGGAGGGAGCGCCGAGGGAATGGGAGTAAGGAAGTCGTAGGTCGTATGACGTATGACGTACGACTTACGACTTACGACTCCTTTCGTGTCCACCTCCCCGCGTCCCGCGTCTCGACTTTCGTCATCATCCGGTCAAACGCTTCATCCAGATTGATACCTTCCCGATTGGCCATGCAGATGATGACGAAGATGATGTCGGCCATCTCCATGGCGAGGTCGCCCTCGGGTTCTTCGGGCTTCCGGGTCTTCTGGCCAAAGCGGTCGTTGATGTCGCGCGCCAGCTCGCCCACCTCCTCGGCCAAACGGGCCATGTTGGTGAGCGGATGGAAGTAGCCCTCTTCGAACTGGCTGATCCAGGCGTCGACGCGCGATTGCAGGGGAGAGAGGGGCATGGGAGAGAGGGGCTAGGGGTTAGGGGCTAGGGATCAGGGCTTCAAGGCTGATTCCGTTGCTCAATCCTAACCCTAATCCCTAATCCCTAACCCCTAACCCCTAGCCCCTAGCCCCTAGCCCCTTCAACACCTCCCTCATGAAATCCGGCAAATCTCCCGGATTCCGTGAGGTGATCATGTTGCCGTCTACCACCACGCTCCTGTCCTCCCAGAGCATGCCGGCGTTGATGAGGTCGTCCTTGATGGCGTTGACGCTGGTGCCGTGCTTGCCCTTCACGATCCTGGCTGAGATGGGCACCCAGCCAGCGTGACAGATGAAGGCCACCAGCTTGCCGGCCTCGAAGATCTCGCGGGTCAGCTCCAGCACCTTGGCACTGCGCCGAAGCTTGTCAGGCGCGAAGCCGCCCGGAATCACGAGGCCGTCGAACTGCTCGGCCGACAGCTTGTCGACCGTGGTGTCGGGCGTGCAAGGGTAGCCGTGCTTGCCACGCACTTCGTCCATGGTGAGCCCGGCCACGACGGTCTTCATGCCCGCCTCTTCCAGCCGGATCTTGGGATACCAGAGTTCCAGGTCTTCGTAGAGGGGGGCGGTGAAGAGGAGGATGGTTTTGGGAGTCATAGGTCGTAGGTCATGGGTCGTAGGTTGGCGGGGCGGACGGGGCGGACGGGGCGGACAAGGCGGACGGGACGGACGGGACGGACGGGACGGACGGGACGGACCTAAACTAACCAGTCAGACCTGTCCGTCTCGTCCGCCCTGTCCGCCCTGTCCGCCTTGCAGTAAACTACTGCATTCCCACACGGACCCCAGGCAATGCGATCCCGCGACCGAATCCTCGCGAATCTCGAATCCATCTATCGTGAATCCTACGAGCAGGCCAAGGCGGCGGACGCCGAGGCCCGCATGCGGGATCTCGACAACGCCTTCCAGCGCGACCAGCTCATGCTCGAGATACTGCTGGATATACGCGATCTCTTCTCCGTGGCCCCGGCGGCGTCTGGCGGCAGCGCGCTGGAACGCCTTGAGGCACTGCGCAAGCTCACCCGACTTCGTTGAAAGGCCGTGACATGTTCCGACCTGCACCGCTGATCCTCGCACTCGCCCTCGCCGGCTGCGGCTCGTCGCCCGATTCCGCGGGGAGGCTCGCTCCTCCCACCGCGGCGGATCTCGTGGTATACGGCCGGATCTGGACGGGTGACACGGCGGCGCCGTGGGCCGGGGGCGTCGCGGTGGTAGGCGATACCATCGCTGCCGTCGGCGACAGCACGACACTCGCGGCCTGGGTTGGCGCGTCCACCAGGGTCATCGACAACGGTCGACAGATGGTGACGCCCGGCCTCATGGATGGGCACGCACATTTCTCGTCCGGTGGCTTCCAGCTTGCCAGTGTGGACCTGCGCGATGCGGCCACACCCGCCGAGTTCATCCAGCGGCTGAAGACTTACGCCAGGACGCTGAAGCCGGGAGAGTGGATCACCGGCGGTGACTGGGATCATGAGCGCTGGGCCGGGGCACCGCTGCCGAGGCGCGACTGGATCGATTCCATTACCCCCAACAACCCGGTATTCGTCAACCGTCTCGACGGCCACATGGGTCTGGCCAACAGTCTCGCGCTCAAGGCCGCTCGAATCTCGGCGGCAACGCCGGACGAGCCGGGTGGCACCATCGTCCGCAATGCCGACCGTAGCCCCACCGGCATCCTCAAGGATGGAGCGCAGGATGCCGTCTATGCCGCCATGCCCGACCCGACACCCGAGCAGATGGATTCGGCCATGGTGCGCGCCACCAACTGGGCCGCGTCGAAGGGCGTCACGGCGGTTTCCGCGGTGTCCGCGCCCTGGGCTGAGATCGCGTCGGCCCGCCGCCTGAGGAAGGCCGGGCTGCTCAAGACCCGCATCAGCTTCTATCCGGCGCTGGGCGGATGGCACCAGGTGGCAGACTCCCTGAGCGCCAATGGGCCGGGCGACGACTGGATCCGGGTGGCCGGCGTCAAGGGATTCGTGGACGGCTCGCTCGGCTCCGGCACGGCACTCTTCTTCGAGCCCTACGCCGATGATCCTTCCACGTTCGGGCTCCTCGTCACGCCGGAAGATTCGCTGCGTACCTGGATCGGCGCGGCCGACAGCGCCGGGCTCCAGGTGGTGGTGCATGCCATCGGCGAACGTGCCAACGCGCTCATCCTGGATATCTACGACAGTGTCTTTGCGGCTCACGGCCAGCGCGACCGTCGGTTCCGCGTGGAGCATGCCCAGCACCTTCGCGCCCAGGACATCCCGCGCTTTGCACGGCTCGGCGTCATTGCGTCGATGCAGCCCTATCATGCCGCGGATGACGGCCGCTGGGCCCAGAAGCGGCTGGGGCCACAACGCGTCAAGGACAGCTACGTCTTCCGCTCCCTGCTTGACAGTGGCGCCCGGCTGGCGTTCGGCTCCGACTGGAGCGTGGCGCCGCTCGATCCGATGCTTGGTGTCGCGGCGGCGGTCACCCGGCAGACGCTTGATGGCAAGAACCCCGGTGGCTGGCTCCCGGAGCAGAAGATCAGCGTGGATGAGGCACTGCATGGCTATTCCACCGGAGATGCCTACGCCATGTTCGCAGAGCACGCCATTGGCATGCTCAAGCCCGGCTTCAAGGCTGATCTCCTCCTGCTCGACCGCGACCTCACCACGATTCGCCCGGAGGAGCTCTGGAAGGCCAAGGTGCGGACCACCGTGGTGGGCGGGAAGGTCGTCTACCAGGCGGACGGTGCATGATCCGGCTTGGCGGCGCACTGGCAGCCCTGCTGTGCACGGCCGTCGTCACCACTGCGCTGCCGGCGCAAGCCGCCAGGCCGGAGGCGTCCGATGGCGACTCGCTGGACGCGGAGCTGCAGTACGAGCTGGCCATGCATGCATGGGACCACGAGCACTACAGTACGGCAGACAGCCTGCTGCACCGGGCGCTTCGCATCGACCCGTGGTTTCCCGAAGCGAACCTCGCGCTTGGCTACCTGCCATTTGAGCGTTATCCCAAGCTGGGTGAGTGGGCGGAGAAGGACCGGGTCCCCGACAGCCTGGTGGACGTGGTGGCCCAGGCGCGCGATCACATGCGGCAGGCAGCGCTGGTGGACCCGTTCGTGGGATGGGGCAAGTCCAACTTCGTCTTTCTCCCATCCTGGGCCATGAAGAACTTCTCGCCCAAGGAGCGGGCAAGGCTTCCCATCTGGTTCTTCTACTGGCGGGGACTGAGCTACGCCCGCGGCGACTCCTACGGCAACGCCATCAGCGACCTCACCGAAGTGCTTACCCGGCTGGACCAGGCGCACGATTCCATTCCGAGCAACGCCATGCTGCCGCTCGTTGCCAACGAGATCCGCTATGTGATGGCGGTGATCGAGCTCAAGGCGGGCCGGACCATCGAGGCGCGCCAGCATTTCGAGCAGGTGCTGGCCCAGGATCTCGGCATGTACATGGCGCACGTCCGGCTGGCTGACCTGCACGAGCGGAACGGCGCCTGGAACGCCGCCGTCCGCGAGCGACAGCGGGCAGTCGAGACCAAGCCGGGTGACCCCGTCCTCTTCTATCAGCTCGCGACCACGCTCGCTCGAGCCGCCCGCCTTGCCGAGGCCGATACGGCAGTGACGCAGGCCATGACGCTCAATCCGCATAATGCGGAATACGTCTATCTCGCCGCCCGCATCCAGCTCGCCCTGGGCGACCGCGCACGCGCTGCGGCTACCTATCGGCAATTCCTGTCCATGGCACCCGGCTCGCTGGCCGCGGATCGTGCGGCCGCGCAAGCGCAGCTGGCAAAGCTGGGCGCCTCATCGTCCCCATGAAGGTGTATCCGGCACTCCTGCTGGCACTGGCGCTTCCAGCCAGCGCCGCGGCACAACGTCCTGAACCGCCCGCCTACGAACTCCTGCAGACCTTCTCAGGACTGCTGGGGCAGATCCGCTCCAACTATGTGGACAGCGTCACTACGTCACAGCTGGTATATGGCGCCATTGACGGCATGCTCCGGAGTCTCGATCCGCACAGCCGATTCATGCGGCATGCGGACATGGAAGCTGAGATTCAGTGGGCCCGGGGCGAGCTGAGTGGTGCCGGTATCGCGCTGGACGACGTGGAAGGCGAACCGACGGTCGTCGCCGTCTATCGCGACGGCGCCGGCGACCGCGCCGGCATCCTCCCGGGCGACCGGCTACGCTGGGTGAATGACACTTCGGTCCACGGCCTCCCCGCCTCGAAGCTGAACACGCGGCTGCTCGGTGCCGAGGGTACCCGCGCGCGGCTGGGGCTCGCCCGCGGCTCGCGGCTGGAACCCGACACCTTTCATGTGGAGCTGAGGTACCGGCCGCTCGAGCCGCATGCCGTCACTGACACACGCATGCTGGACGCGTTCACCGGCTATATCCGCTTCCAGGAATTCTCGGCCAACGCGGGTGACGATGTCGAGCAGGCGTTTGGCGCCTTGAAGAAGCAGGGTGCCCGGCAGGTGGTGCTCGACCTGCGCGGCAATCCCGGAGGGTTCGTCACCGGTGCGGTGGAAATCGGCGGCGCGCTGCTCCCAAAAGGCACCCTCATCTTTTCGGCGCGGGGCCGGCACAGCACAGATAGCACCGATTTCCGCACCAAACGGGATGGCAAGTATCGCGATCTCCCGCTCATCGTCCTGATCGACGAGGGTACGGCCAGCGCGGCTGAAGCGCTCGCGGCCTCGCTGCAGGATCACGACCGCGGCCTGCTGATGGGGCGGCGCAGCTTCGGCAAGGCGCTCATCCAGCAGTTGCTGCCGGTGCCGCCCAATGGCGACGGCGTCTGGCTCACGGTGGGTTATGTGGTGACGCCGAGCGGACGGGTGATCCAGCGGCGCTACAAGGGACTCGACGTGGGGCAGTATTACAGATTGCGCGCGGGAGACGCCGAGGACACAACGAAAGTTTATCACACCGACGCGGGGCGCCCCGTGCGCGGCGGCGGCGGAATCGAGCCCGACGTCGTGCTGCCGGAGGTGGAGGCGGCGCCAGTGTGGTGGAGCATCGCCGCCGACAGCAACTTTGCCGTTGCCGTGGCCGACAGCGTGGCGCCGCTACTCGGCGCGGACAACGGCGCCCGCGCGGCGTGGATGACTGACACCACGGCGTGGCGCACCCGCCTCCTCACCCCCTTCATGACGCGCGTGCGCGCTCATCTGCACGTCTCGGCCCAGCTTACGCCGGGCCTGGAATATCAGGTCATGCGGCGCCTGGCCTCCCGCGCGGCCGAGGTGCGCTGGGGCATGGACGCGCGGGACGAGCTGCTGGCCCGCAGCGATGCGGACGTGCAGGCGGCGATGGGTGCGTTTGACAAGGCAAGGGCGCTGGCGCGACCGTAGGGGCGACGCATGCGTCGCCCCTACTTCTTTGGGATCGCCTTCCCGATGAACGCGCCGATCACCCCACCGGCCGTCGCGGTGGAGAGACCGGCGATGACGGCATCCGAGGTGCAGTTGTCGGTGCCACTGTCGTCATCGCAGAGGCCGTTGACCAGCAGGAAGCCCGCTACCCCAAGCAGCACGCCGCCGCCGATCGCACCCTCAAGCCAGTAATTCTTCTGCGACGCCGCTGCGGGTACGCCCAGCCGCGGAACTTCCTGCGGGGCCGGAGCTCCGGGTAGTAGCGCAGCCGAAACGTGGATCGGCGACACTGCCACCCCCTGTGCCACTGCACCTGCTGGCACTGCCAGCATGGCAATCACCACCAGCATCATCGCCCGCATCGCGCGCCTCTCGCGTTTACCTGCCCGTCTCGTCCGTCCCGTCCGCCCTGTCCCACCCGTCATCCTTCCCCAACGCCCGCCGCCGGGCCATCTTTCAGTATATCAATCCGGCACATCCCGGACTCGCAGGGTGGCGCGCGGGCACTGGTTTGTCCACCGTCCCATCTGCGTCATCCTGTTCAATCTGTGTCATTTGTGGATGGAGTCACATGGCAACCCGTACCAGCACCCGGAAATCCACTGCCGCGTCCCAGCGGCTCGACAAGGCGGAATTGCTCGACCTGTTCCGTATCATGTTCCTGTCGCGCCGGCTGGACGACAAGGAGATCCAGCTCAAGCGCCAGAACAAGATCTTCTTCCAGATCTCGGGCGCCGGGCACGAGGCGGTCCTCGCCGCCGCAGCCAAGGTGTTCCGCCCCGCCTACGACTGGTTCTACACCTATTATCGCGACCGCGCGCTCTGCCTCGGCCTCGGCATGACGGCCACCGAGCAGCTGCTCTCGGCAGTCGCCGCGGCGGATGACCCCAATTCCGGCGGCCGGCAGATGCCGTCCCACTGGGGCCACAAGGCGCTCAACATCGTGAGTGCGTCCAGCCCCACCGGCACCCAGTTCCTGCAGTCGGTGGGCTGCGCCGAGGCCTCGCTCAAGTATGCCAAGGGCGAGAAAATCGAAGACCGCGAGCGGCTGTTCCATGACGACGAAGTGACGTTCTGCTCCACCGGCGACGGCACCACCAGCGAGGGTGAGTTCTGGGAGGCGATGAACAGCGCCTGCAACCTGAAACTCCCGGTGGTCTTCCTGGTGGAGGACAACGGCTACGCCATCTCGGTGCCGGTGGAAGTGGGCACGGCGGGCGGCAGCATCTCGAAGCTGCTCACCGGCATGCCCAACCTCTTCATCCAGGACTGCGACGGCTGCGATCCGCTGGAGAGCTACGACACGCTGGTGCGCGCAGTCGAGTACTGCCGGCAGCGCAAGGGCCCGGCACTGGTGCATGCGCACGTGATCCGGCCCTACAGCCACTCGCTCTCGGATGACGAAGTGTTCTACCGCACGCCCGCCGAGCGGGAGAAGGAAGCGCAGCGGGATCCTATCACCACCTTTCCGAAGTACCTGGTGAAGCAGGGGATCGCGAGCGAGGAGGAGATCGAGGCGATCCGTGCGCAAGTGGAGGAGGAAGTGAACGTCGCGGCTGACGTGGCGCTCGCGGCGCCGCAGCCGGCCACCGACACGGTGTACCAGTACGTCTATTCCCCGGACGTGGATCCCACCAGCGAGCAGTTTGACACCGAAGACGACCCGCAGTTCAGCGGCGACCCCACCACGATGGTGGACTTGCTGAATACCTGCATGAAGGAAGAGATGGCCCGCGACCCGCGCATCGTGATGTTCGGCGAGGACGTGGCCGACTGCAGCCGGGAAGACGCGCTGGAGGAAGTGAAGGGGAAGGGCGGCGTGTTCAAGGTGACCTGGGGACTGCAGCGGCTCTATGGCAGCGAGCGGGTCTACAACTCGCCGCTGGCGGAAGCCAACATCGTTGGCCGGGCCATCGGGCTCGCCACGCGCGGCTTCAAGCCGGTGGTGGAGATCCAGTTCTTCGACTACATCTGGCCCGCCTACATGCAGCTCCGGAACGAGCTCGCCACCATGCGGTGGCGCTCCAACAACGCATTCAGCTCGCCGGTGGTGGTGCGTACCACCTATGGCGGCTACCTCAAGGGCGGCGCCATCTATCATTCGCAGACAGGCGCCTCGATCTTCACGGCGGTACCGGGCCTCCGGGTCATCTGTCCCAGCACCGCGCTGGATGCCAATGGCCTGCTTCGCACCGCCATCCGCTCCGACGACCCGGTGCTCTTCCTCGAGCACAAGCACCTCTATCGCCAGACCTACAACAAGGCGCCCAATCCGGGCCCCAACTTCATGATCCCCTTCGGCAAGGCGCGAGTGGTGCGCGAGGGATCGGACATGACGGTGGTGACGTACGGCGCCGTGGTCCAGCGGACGCTGGTGGCTGCCAAGGAGATGGAGGAACAGCATGGCGTCAGTGTGGAGGTCATTGACCTGCGCTCGCTCAACCCGGTGGACTGGGACACGATCTATGCGTCGGTGAAGAAGACCAGCCGGGTGATCGTCGCCTACGAAGACTCGCTGAGCTGGGGCTATGGCGCGGAGCTCGCCGCCCGCATCGCCGACGAGACGTTTGCCTGGCTCGACGCACCGGTCAAGCGGGTCGCT
>DASSOW010000057.1:0-3607 GCA_035700175.1 Gemmatimonadales bacterium
GGACGAGGCGGACGAGGCGGACGAGGCGGACGACGCGGACGAGGCGGACGAGGCGGACGAGGCGAGCCGAAGCTCACCGTGTGGCACCAGTCCGTCCCGTCCGCCCGGTCCGCCTTGCCCGTCTCGCCCGTCCTGACCATCCTCCTATCCCATGGACTCCCAACTTCTCATTTCCGGCGCCGTGACCATTGGCGTCGGCGCCATCTCCGGCGGCATTACGAACGCCGTCGCCATCTGGATGCTCTTTCATCCGTACGAAAAGAAGTTCGGCCTGCACGGCGCCATTCCCAAGAACAAGGAGCGCCTGGCGAAGAGCATCGGGAAGACGGTGGGCGAACGGCTGCTCACGCCCGAGGATCTCACCGCTCGGCTGGCAGCGCCGCAAGTACAGGAGGCGTTTGCTGGAGCCATCGGTGGCGTGATCAACAATCTCCTCGACAAGGAGCGCGGGCCCCTCCGGGAGGAACTTGGCCCCGACCTCATCGGCACCATCGAGGGCGCATTGACCGGCGTGGCGCCCTCCGTCGCCGAGCGGGTCGGCAAGTGGGCCGAGTCGGAGGATTTCGATCGGCTCCTCAACAACTTTCTCGACGGCGTGACGCGCCAGGTCGGCGATCAGCCGATCGGCGACACCCTGAGCGAGGGGCACCGGGAGCGGATCGGCAGCAAGGTGCGAGAGTGGGTGAGCCATCTCGCCGAGCAGGATGACCTCGAGGCCACACTCCGGCACTGGGTCCACGAACGGCTGGACCGCATGGCGCATGACCAGACGCCCCTGCTCGACCGCCTGCCGGAAGGGCTCGTCGGCACGGTGGAAAGCGCCATCACCGATTACCTGCCAATTGCGCTGGAGCGGCTGAGCGCCCTGCTTGCCGATCCGGCTGCACGCGACCGGGTCGAGCGCGCGCTGCGCGACGCGTTTGACCATTCGGTGCGGGACCTGCTGCTCCACGAACGGATTCTCGCCAAGCTCGTGGTAACCGACCGCACCATCGAGCGGCTGGTGGATGGTTTCGAAGCAGAAGGATTCGATCGCTTTGCCGCAGCACTCGCCGAACCCGGGATGAAGGCACAGGTCACCCGGGCGGTGAATGACGCGGTGGTGAACTTTCTCCGCCTCCCCCTGGCCGAACGGCTCGCACGCCTGACCCCCGAGAAGCGCGGCGCGCTCGAGATTACCCTGGGCGACTGGCTGGTGCGGGTGGTGCGCGACGACGCCACACGTGACGCCGTCGCTCGCGCGGCGGACCGGCTCCTCGGCGTGGTGGAGCGACGGACCTGGGGCGAGGCGCTGAACCTGGTCCCGCGCGAGCGCGCTGTCGGACTCGCACGAGACGTGATCACCGGCGAGCGGGGCCAGCGCTGGATCAGTGACAGCGTCTCACAGGTGATCGAGCGCCTGCTCTCCAGGCCCATCGGGCGCCCCGCCCGGTGGCTGTCAGACGACACGGCGCACAAGGTCCGCGACGGGATCACCCACGCCGCATGGGGCTGGATCCAGGGTGAAATCCCCCGAATCGTGCAGCAGCTCAATGTGCAGGAAATGGTGGAGCAGAAGGTGCGCGGATTCTCCACCCAGCGCATGGAAGAAATTGTGCGCAACGTGACCCAGAAGGAGCTCACGCTGATCGTGCAGCTGGGCTACGTGCTGGGGGCGATCGTGGGGGCGGTGGCGTTCGGGGTGAATGTGCTGCTGCGGTAGACGGCTGGAGGGCTCGGCGGCCCGGCGCCTGCGAAGCTCGCCCCGGGCTGTCATTGCGACGAAGCACCCTTGCAGCCCGACCTCAGTCTCTGTGCAGAGCCAGCCTTTTCAACGCAGAGTCGCAGAGGACGCGATGGACGCGGACGGCCCTCAGTGCACCCGGCCCCTGATCTTCCCTGCAAGACCACAAATAACTTGTTGATACTGGAGTCGGAAGTCGGAGCGTCTCGGATTCATGGACTCTCTGCGCGCCTCTGCGTCCTTTGCGACTCTGGGTTGAACAGGCCGGCCCGATGAAGCAATGACATGCCTGGCGCGACCCTCGACCAGCAGCCAGCGACTCGCGCCCCTACTCCGCCTCTGCCCCCGGAATCGCCTTCCACCCCGTCCACCCGACCGGCGCCATCACATAGCGGGCCGCAGGATGGCCGCTGACCTGGGTCATCGTAAACTCGCCACGATAGCCCTTCCGCTGCTGCTTGCGAAGCAACGCCCCGGTGCCGGCATCGAACCGCGCCGCAGACGCAGCGTCATCGAACACCAGATACCAGATGAGTGCCGGTCCTTCGGCGGTGTCGATGACCCGATAGCGGTCTCCGCCCCAGCCCAGCGGCGGTTCGTACTTGGGCTCCTGTTCACGTGCGAGCGTGGCGCCAAGCAAGGTGGCTTCGAGTTCGCCGAGCCCGTCTTCGTGCAGGATCCGCTCGCCTCGCACCGAGTCAATGGCGACACGAAGCGGGGCGTCGCCGCGGGTGTACCGCTCGGGATGCAGGATCTCTTCACTCGATTGCGGCATCAGCGCGCCGAACGGCACTGTATCCGCATGGCCCGACTGGGTTTCCCACCAGCGCATGAAGAGCGCGCCTTCCACGTACGGGAAGATCAGACCTTCGCGCACCACCAGTGGCGCGGCACCGAACTTGGGCATGGTGTTCTGGGCCTGGCGCGTCTGCGCCTTGAGCATCGACCAGATGGCATCATCGTTGAGCACATCGTGCGACGGCGCCATGACCTGGATTGACGCGAGCAGGGCCTGACCCTCAAGAATCGCCTGCGCCGCCGTCGCCCTGTCGTTATCGCCCCGGGCCTTGAGCAGCGAGTCGAGGTCCACGTACTGGCCCTGCAGTGCATGCACCATTTCGTGCGCCACCGTCACGCCGAGCTGCTCCGGCGGCGCGCCGGTGACGCCGAAGAACATCGCCGAGTCGGCGTCGTAGTAGCCCACGACCTGTTCGGTGAGGAGATCCAGCAGGAGCGCGCGCAGGCTGACGCTGTCGGGAATCATGCCGAGCAGGCGATAGGCCGCTTCCACGCCACGTTCGCGCTCAGGCGTCAGCTCCTCATCCAGCTTGTTGACGAGATAGCGCCGCACCTCGTCGCGACTCCGGATCGCCGACCTGGGCGGCGACTTGAACGTGAGCCCGACCGCCTGCTCCACCGCCGGCCTGAGGCTGTCCATCACGTGCGCGAGGCGCGCGGATTCCGGGGTACTGCCGGGTTGCTCACCGCGGCACGCCACCGCGAGCAGCAGGGTAACGGCCAGGGAACGGCGCATCAGATGCCTACCATTCCGCGATACCAACTGATGAGATCCGCACCGACGAGCCAGGTAGCGGCGGCACCGAGTGCCAGGAAGATGCCGAACGGCACCAGCTTGTCACGGCGAAAGAGCAGGATCGGAATGAAAACGAACACGGCGATGACGGCACCGAGAAAGATCGTGAGCAGCACGCCGCTCCAGCCGCAGAAGGCGCCCACCATGGCCATCATCTTGATGTCACCCCCACCCATCGCCTCTTTCTTCGCGACCACGGTGCCCAGCCAGCCCACCAGCCAGAGGGTCCCGAAGCCGACGGCGGCTCCGAGCAGCGCCATGAGAAGCGGATGCAGCCCGGCAGCGAGCGC
>DASSOW010000058.1:0-5722 GCA_035700175.1 Gemmatimonadales bacterium
ACACAATGCTGTCGGCCAGGATCTCTGGCCGGTCGTCCTCGGGCGTCCAGCGCTCGATCAGCCGGCTCGCCACGTCCACGATCCAGTATTCCGGCACGCGCTCCTGCTGGTACAGCGCCCGCTTGACGACCCGATCCAGCCGCGCCGTGCCGGGCGAGATGACCTCCACTGCAAGGAGCAGGCGTCCTGCCTCCTGCCAGTTGCGCGGCGCCCGACCGTCGACCAGCGGGACCACAAAGAGGTCCGGTTCCACCATTCGGTCGTCGCTGAACTCCACGTCCGCCGGCGACTGGATCACCTCACCTGTTCCGCTGCCGGACAGATAACCATGCAACGCAAGCAGCAGGTGCCTGACCGCCGCCTGGTGCTCCCACGTCGGCGCGGGAGTCACGTAGAGCTCCCCGTCGATGACTTCGCGGCGCTTGCCGTCGTCTGGCAGGGCGCGCACGCGCGCAATGGTCCAACGGGTGGATGAGGCAGCCATTCCCATAGTATTACCCCCTCGGCGACACCGCAGCAACTCGGCATGGCACAACATCGCGTGGCGCCGTGCGATTTCCGTCACCGAAAGAACGCGCGACACACCCAAATGTCGCCGCGTCTGTACGGCGCGCGGTCGGGGGATCGTGGTCGGGCTGCAAGTTTGCTTCGTCGGGCCCGTTGGGCCCTCCTCGCAATGACACCGATCGGCGACCTTCGCAGCCCACGCCCCACGCCCCACGCCCCACGCCCCACCTACTTCACCTCGAACTCCCTGTCCATCCCGTGCATGAAATGCGGCTTGCCGTCCTTCATGTCCGGGATGAAGCAGACGAAGCCATAGCGCCCTGGCGGGAAATTCCCGTCGATCACCACCGTGCGCCCAGGCAGCAGCGCGGTGGCGCCGCCCATGGCGTGCCCGGGCATCGGCTTGCCCTGCGGATCATAGGCCCACTTCTCGAACTGGGCATTGCCCTGGCCTTCGTCGTAGCGGCTGATGACCAGCTCATGCGGCTGCGCCGACGTGTTCGTGATGGCGATGCGGTGATGTCCGCTTGTAAGCGGCTTCGACATGGTGAAGTCGTAATCGGTGAGCGTGATCGTCAGGTCCGCCGCCGGCAGTGGGGCGGGCTTTCCCTCAGATGGAGTAACTACCAGCCACTTGACCATGCCATGGGCAAAGTGCGGAGCCTTGTCGGGAGCCGGGATCATGCAAAGCGCCACGTAGTTGCCTGGCGCCAGCGTAAGCGTGGCGTTGGAGGTCCCGCCCGGGGCCGGCGCGTTGGGCCCGCCCACCGGCAGCAGCCAGCGGGGCGGGGCAGCTTCAGGCCCCGCCTTGAGGGCGGTGAACACATCGGTGAGCGTCTTGCCGCTGTCCACCTTCATGAGCGTCATGTGGTGCTCTTCCTTGCCCTCATCGCGCAGGATGAACGTGGTGAGTCCCGCTGGGATGGTGTCGGGCATGGCAAACGCGTACTCGTGGGTCACCACGGTGACGACATTGGCCCCGGCAGGCGGAACGAATGCGGCATGGCCGGCGTGCGCTGGAGCCTGGCCCGCGGCAATCGGGGCAGTAACCATGAGTAGTGCGGCGCTCGCACCAAGGCGGGTAAGCGGGAACCGCGCCAAGCGGCGTGCTGAGCGAGTGAGCATGGGGACAAACTCCTCAAAATGGATATGTCGCATTCTATGGCGCGGACTGAAACAGGCAAGGGTGAGGGGTGTCACTGGAAGACGCAGCCGTAAGTCGTAAGTCATATGTCGTACGACGTACGACGTACGACTTACGACTTACGACTGCTCCGAAGGAGCTCCCACATGGCTCGCAACACCTCGCGCGACTACGCGCTCATGACCGATGAAGAACGGCGCCGCTTCGCCGCAGAGCAGCAGACGGAGGAGCCGGCCCCGATGGACTTTGACGATCCGCGGAAGATGGAAAACCAGGGGCACAGCCAGATCGACCAGCGGGAGGAAGAGGAGGACGAGGAACATCGTGACGGCGCAGCGGCCCAGCTGGACGAGGAAGCCCATGACGAGGCGGTGGACGACTGACGGTCGCAGGTCACAGGTCGCGCGACCTGCGACCTGCGACTTGTGACCTGCGACCTCATTGCATCACAGCCGCCGCTGCGCTCTCCGCCCCGCGCACCTGCGCCAGGAATGCCGGAAGCTCAAAATAGATTCGTGCCCGCTTGATCCTGTCATCGGCGATGTCATACACGACGCAGAGCGGCACATGGACCTTCTTCCCCGTCGCGGGCACTCCGGCGAAGTCGCCGATGTGCCGCCCGACAAAGGTTGCCTCGAGCACGGCGTGCTCGGCGTCGCACAGCAGGGTCCGCAGTTCGGCATGAGCGTCGAAGGCGCCATGATAGATGTACTGGAGCATGGCACGCGCCGCCTCCCGGCCCCTGTGCTCCTCGCCCGTGGCCATGTTGGTGTACACCATGTCCTCGGCCAGGACGCTCAGGTCTTCGTGATTCGATTCGATGAACCGCGTCAGCAGCGCGCGTACAGTGTCGGCGGACATGAGGGACCTCCCCGGGGGTGGCTGGTCGTGGTGAGTCGAAGTCCGATATTACGGCCCATCCGGCAGGCCGCAAGCCGGGGCTGGCTGCTGGCGTCTGGCGCGCAGCTCACAGCGCACAGCGCATAGCGCACAGCGCTCCAGCCCAACTATCTTCTTTCCCATGCCCTTGGCCATCCGGCTTCGCGCACTCTTTCTCGCCGTCCTCTTCGTGGGCGGGAGCTTTGTGGTGCCGGTGGTGGATGGAGCACTTTTCCATTCGGGCCGGATACACTCGGTCGCCAGCACTCACTTCGATACGCGGGGCGACCAGTCGTGCCACGCCGAGCGGTGCCTCCTCGACGCGCCTATCGCGGGTGCGACCCTGGAAGCGGCCCGCCCTGCGCCAATCACGGCCTCCGCCGAGGCGTTCTCGGTGACTGCGGTTCGGCCAGTCGATATTTCACCATCCCAGAACACCCCCACCGCACTTCATTCCCGGGCACCACCACACCACAGCGCCTGATCCGTCACATCAGCCTGCGGCCCCGGCCGCAGGCCCCCCAAACCTCACCCTTGGACCGGAGTATCGCATGGTCAGGGCGATGGTCGTTGGCGCGCTGTGCGTGGCGATGTCGGTCGAGGCCCAGGAGCCGGCCGACAGCCTGATGCTCACGCGCGACCAGGCGATCGCACAGGCGCTCGTGGGCAGTCCGCTGCTCGCGATCGCGCGAGAACAGGTTGCGCAGGTGCGTGCCCAGGGCACCGAGGCAAGCGCGTTTCCCGATCCCGAAATCGGTGCCGACTGGGCCGGGCTGTCCAAGCCCTTCAAGCCCGGCACGCGCACCGGCTCGGACGTGAGCGTCGGGCTTACCGTGCCATTTCCCCAGAAGCTGCTGATGCAGGGCGCGGCGGGACGCGCCACGGTGCGTTCGGCGGAGTTTGGCTACGAGCAGCAGCGGCAGGCCGTGGTCGCCGAGACTGCGCAGGCCTACGACGCCCTGCTCGTGGCGCTGCAGCACGGCCGGGACTTGGCCCAGGCACGCCAGCTCGCCGCCGATTTCCTGGAGCGGACCGAGGCGCGCTTCGCCGGCGGCACCGTGCCGCGACTCGACGTCATCAAGGCCCGTGTGGAGCTGGCGCAGGCTGAGAATGATCGCATCGCCAACGAGCGGGACCAGGCCAACGCCCGGAGCGCGCTCAATCGGGCCATGGGACGGCTGCTTCGCCTGCCGCTGCAGCCCGCCGACTCGCTCACCGTGCCGGAGTCGCCTGGGCCGCTGGATTCACTGATTCCAGTGGCTCTGGTGCGGCGGCCCGAGCTGCGCGGTCTCGATGCGGACCGATCGAGTGCGCGGACATCCGCTGCCATCGCCCAGCAGTACTTCCTGCCTGATCTCTCGCTCTCGCTCGAGAAGAACGTGGTCTATGGCAGTCCCGACGAATACACGCTCGGGCTGGGCTTTTCGCTGCCAATCTTCTTCTGGAATCACCAGCGCGGCGAAGTGGCCGAAGCGCGCCACCGGGTGCGTGAGCTGGATGCCAGCTACCGCGACCTGGAAGCGGGCGTGGAACAGGACGTCCGCACGGCGTGGGCCTCCGCAGACGCTGCCATCCGCCAGGCGACGTACCTGCGGGACGAGCTGGTCCCCGAGGCCCAGCACGCCTACGACGTGGTCTCGAAGAGCTACGCGCTGGGTGGCTCCTCGGCGCTCGACGTGATCGATGCCCGCCGCACCTTGCTCGATGCCGAAAACCAGTTCGCTGACGCGCTTGGCGCCGCCAACGACGCGGTCTACCAGCTTCGGCTCGCTATCGGCGAGCCGGTGAGCGGAGCCGCTGGAGAATCCCGATGACCCGCCCGCTTCCCTCAGTCCTGTCCGCCCTGTCCGCCTTTTCCGTCTTGACCGTCCTGGCATGCAGCGACGCTCCGGCCGGCGGGCCTGCCGATTCCACCGCCTCGCCGGGCGACTCACCGGCGTTCACGGTGACGGCGGCGCAGCGTGAGCGGCTCGATCTCATCACGGTGGACTCCACAACCTACCGGCCGGTGATTGAAGTCACCGGAACCGTCGCCTTCGATGGCGACCAGTCCACGACGGTATTGTCGCCGGTCTCCGGTCCCGTGACCCGGGTCCTCGTCCAGCCGGGTGACAGAGTGTCGCGCGGGCAGCCGCTCGCCTACGTGACTTCGCCTGACTTTGCCGCGGCCGTTGCGGATTTCCGGAAGGCGGCGGCATCCGAACGCAACCTGACCCGGATCGCCAAGCTCGACAGTGCGCTCTTTGCCAATGACGCGCTTGCACGGCGCGACCTCGAGCAGGCCGAGACGGATGCACTCGCCGCGCACGCAGACCGCGAGGCCGCGCTGGCGCAGCTCCGTGCGCTTGGGCTCGACCAGGCAACGCTTGACCGGCTCGACACGGGCGGGACTGTGCCGGTCGTGGAGGCAGCGATCCGCGCGCCGCTCGCCGGCACGGTGGTGGAACGGCTGGTGAGTCCGGGCCAGCTGCTGGAGGCGGGCAGCACGCCCGCATTCAGCGTGGCCAATCTGTCGCGTGTGTGGGTCATGGCCAGTGTATTCGAGTCGGATCTTCCCAGCGTGCAGACCGGTGACGTGGCGCTGGTAACGCTCACGAACCTGCCTGACACGGTGCACGGCCGGGTGGACAACATTGCCGCCGAAGTGGACCCGGAGAGTCGCGCTACCAGTGTACGCATCGTCTCACCTAACCCCGGGCAGCTGCTCAAGAAGGACATGTACGTCCGGGTGGCCATCGAGTCACGACGGCCACGCCGGGGAATGCTGGTGCCGGTGGGTGCCGTGCTGCGGGACGACGACAACCGGCCGATCGTGTATGTCGCGGCGGACAGCCTGGGCTTCGAGCGCCGAAGCATCACCCTCGGTGCACGGCAGGATGGCTCCTACGAAGTGACGGACGGCCTCAAGCCGGGCGACCGCGTGGTGACGGAGGGCGGGCTGTTCCTGCAGTTCGCGCAGAACCAGTGACCGGTCCTGCTGGCGGCGAGCGGCCGTCGTTCATCAATCGGATGGTGGCGGGATCGCTCTCGCAGCGTTTCCTCGTGGTGATGCTGACGCTGATGCTGGTGGCCGGCGGCCTCTGGTCCTTCTCCAGGTTGCCGGTGGATGCCTATCCCGACATCGCGCCCACCATGGTGGAGATCGTCACCCAGTGGCCGGGGCACGCCGCGGAAGAGGTGGAACGGCTGGTG
>DASSOW010000059.1:0-5433 GCA_035700175.1 Gemmatimonadales bacterium
CCGGCCCGCCGTCTCGCGCCCCGAACCCACGTGATACCAGATGTTGACCGAGACCACCGGCGCCGAGTGATCCTCATGCACGATCACGTCAAGCCCATTGGGCAGCGTGAAGGTGGTCACCGGCACATCGAGCTGCTGGGCATGGGCGACCGGCGCGGCAGCGAGGAGGCAGCCCAGGATTGCCGCAAGCGAGATCGCGCGGCGATGGGGCGGCCGCAGGCCGCCGAATGCAGCGGGTGAGATCGCGCGGCGATGGGGCGGCCGCAGGCCGCCGAATGAAGCGGGTGAGATCGCGCGGCGATGGGGCGGCCGCAGGCCGCCCGTACACGGGCCTGGGAAGATTGTCTCGTCCGTCCTGTCCGCCCTGTCCGCCCTGTCCGTCATGACGTCTCCTTGCCCATATCGTCCACCACCTTGACCGGGCCGAGGTGCAGGGCCTCGATGCCAGGCCGGATCTTCTTGATGTCGCCCACGATGACCACCGTCAGGTGCGAGGGATCGAGATATTTCTCGGCGACGCGCCGGACATCGGCGGCGCCCAGCGACTGGATTCGCTCAAGATCGGCCGGAATCGTGCTGAGCGGAAGACCGAACACGTTGAGCGACGCGAGCCCGCTGGCCACCTGCCGTGTGGTCTCGAAATCGCCCAACGTGCCGAGCACCACGTAGGACCGGGCCCGTGCCAGCTCCGCGTCGGTCACCGGCTCGCTGCGCAGGCGCTTGAACTCGGAGAAGAAGATGGCGAGCGAGCTGTCGGTGACATTGGTGCGCACCGCCGAGCTGGCCACGAACGGACCCGGCACCGGCCGCCAGCCGTAGTCCGACCCGGCGCCGTAGGTGAAGCCTTTCTGCTCCCGCAGGATCTGGTTGAGGCGGGACGAGAACGAGCCGCCGAGGATGGTGTTCATCAGCGTGAGCGCGGCATAGTCGGGCGAGCGGCGGTCCACCCCGGGCGCGCCGATCATGACGACGCTCTGCGCCGCGTCCGGCTTGTCCACCAGGTAGATGGTGGTCGGCTCGGCGGTCGCCGCCGTGACGGATGATGCCGGCGCGAGCGGAAGCGGTGATGCAGGGGATTTCCATGCGCCCAGCGCCTTGGTGGCCAGCGCCTTCGCCTCGGCCAGCGAAATGTCGCCCGCCAGGATCAGCGTGGCGCGGGCGGGATCGGCCACTCGACGCCAGAAGTCGCGAACCATCGCCGAGTCGAGCACCACGGTGCTGGCCGAGTCGCCGGAGATCGGATAGTGATACGGATGGCTGGCCGGATATACAGTGTAGCCGAAGACATCCGACGCTACTGATGCGGGCCGGTCGCGTGCCTGCAGCAGGGCCGCGATCCGGAGATCACGCTGGCGCTTGACGTCAGCGGAGGAAATCGTGGGACGCAGCAGCTCGTCGGCCAGGATTCCCATCGCGTCGCCAAAGGTGCGCTTCGGCGCGCGAAGCGAGAGGGTGAAGGCATCCCACGACGCGCCCGGCGACAGGGATGCGCCGAGCAACTCGAGCTGGGCAGCAAGCTGGAAGGCATCCCGGCCGCCGGCGCCCTCGTCGAGCATGCCAGCCGCGAAGGTGGCGAGGCCGGGATGACTGCCGTCGAGGCGAGCGCCGCCGTCAATCAGCAGGGTGGCCTGCACCAGCGGCAGCTCGGTCATCGGCACCACCTGGAGCGTGAGGCCGTTGGCCAGCTTGGCGGTCTCAACCGCCGGCATCACCAGTTTCGGCGCCGGCGCCAGCGTGGGCGCCGTGGCGACGGCGGGTGCCTGCGCGTGGAGGGGAGTGGCGGCCACCACCAGCGATGCCACCATGGCGAGTCGGCTGGCGGTGGGGCGGGTCTGAGACCCGCCCTTACGGGCCGTCCCGTCCATCCTGTCCGTCCTGTCCGTCCTGTCCGTCATGGTGTCGCCCTCCCTGCCGCCGCGAGATTCTGCTTGCCTTGTGGCACCACCGAGATGATGACGCGTGGGCCGGTGAGATACTTGCGCACCACCCGCTGCACGTCGGCGGCGGTCACGCCGCGGATCCGGTCGAGGTCACGCTGGAAGCCGTCGGGCGTGCCGATGGCGTAGTAGTACTCGTTGAGCTGGTTGGCCTTGGCGCGAACGCTCTCAATGCCGTTGAGGAAATCGGCCTCGAGCGAGTTCCTCGCCTGTTCGAGTTCAGTCGCGGTGGGCCCTGCCACCGCAAGGCGCTGGAGCGTGGAATCGATGTCGTGCTGCAGCTCCGGCAGCGCATGCCCGGGGCGCGCCGTGGCGACCACGTTGAAGTCGCCGTCGAGTCGGGCGCCGTTCTGGTACGCAAAGACATTGCTGGCCGTCTGCTTGTCGTAGACCATCAGCTTGGTGAGCCGGGCGTTCTTGGCCCCGCTCAGCAGGTAGGCCACCACGTTGAGCGGCGCGTCGTCCTGGTCCCATCCCTTGACGGTGTGCCATGCGTAGTAGAGCCGGGGCAGCTGGACCCGGTCCTCCAGGACAAGACTCGTGTCGCGCTGCAGCGAGAATGCTGCGGGCGCGGGACGGGTGATGGCGGGGCCGCGCGGGATGGCGCCGAAATAATGCTCCACCAGGCGCTTCACGCTGTCGGCCTTGACGTCACCCGAGACGACGATCGCGGCGTTGTTGGGAGCGTAGTACTTCCGGAAGAAGTTCTTCACGTCCTCCAGCGACGCGGCGGAGAGATCCGCCATCGATCCGATGACGGGCCACGAATAGGGATGCCCCTTGGGATACAGCATGCCCGGCAGGTGGTCGGCCACCATGCCGTAGGGCTGGTTCTCGTAGCTCTGCCGCCGCTCGTTCTTCACCACGTCGCGCTGGAGGTCCACCTTGGCCGAGTCCATGGTGGGCAGCAGCCAGCCCATGCGATCGGCGTCGAGCCAGAGCATGAGGGGGAGCGCGTTGGCCGGACCAGCTTCGTAGTAGTTGGTGCGGTCCTCGGTGGTGGAGCCGTTGTTGTCGGCACCCGCCGCCTCGAGCCGGCGGTCAAATTCGGGGTAGGGCGCGTGCTCCGAGCCCATGAACATCAGGTGCTCAAAGAGGTGCGCGAACCCGGTGCGTCCCGGCTGTTCGTCGCCGGAGCCCACGTGATACCAGGTGTTGACGGAAACCACCGGCGCGGAATGGTCTTCGTTGACGATGAGCGTGAGGCCGTTCGACAGGGTGTCAATGACGAACGGGACGTGGAGCGGCGCACTCTGCGCCGCGAGTGGCGGCGCGATCGCGGCTAATGCGACTGCAGCAAGTACATGACGGTACCGCATCAGAAGCCCTCTGAGTGAGGAGGTTTAGGCATCACGAAAGCACGAAAGACACGAAAACACGAAAAGTGGGCGCGGGACACCGGGCCCGAGACGTGCAAGCACATGACTCACGACTCACGACTTACGACCATTTCGTGCTTTCGTGTCTTTCGTGTTTTCGTGTCACCAACTTCTCATCCACGCCACCGGCGCCTTCAGCGCCTCCCAGAACAGGAATCGCAGTTCCAGGTTGGGATTCTCCGAAATGGGACTTGAGGGCGTGGGGGACGTATAAGCCGTGAGCGCCACGCGGCGAGCCTCGAACCGGAGCCGGCACATGTGGAATGGATCACTTACGAGCAGCACCGTGCCGAGGTTGCGCTGGTGCATCCACGCCGCGACATCCGTCATGGAGGCGTAGGTGGACCGGCCCCTCGGCACGACCACGATGGCGCTGTCGGGCACCCCCTGGGCCAGCAGCCAGTGCCGCCCCACCATCGCTTCGCTGGTGGTGTCACCCCGGCCCACCCCACCGGTAACGATGATGCGGGGCGTGAGTCCGTCGCGGTAGAGCCGCATCCCATGGTCCAGCCGGGCCCGCAGCACCGGCGAGGGGCGGCCGTTGTACTGCGCGGCGCCCAGCACCACCACGGCGTCGGCGGGATGCCGCTGGTCCTGCTGGCTCACCACCAGCACCATCACCAGCCATATGGTATAGAAGAGGCCCGCGGCCACCAGCAGGACGCCGGCAGCCCTGAGCCCCCGTCGCAGTGAAATCCGCACGCCGGAAGTTACGGCCGGCGCCGCCGGCTGTCACCGCCGGCTGTCACTGCCTCAGGTCGAACGTCTCGTACAGCCTGGGCACGTGCACCTCCTCGACGCCCTCTTCCTTGAGGAGCTTGGCCATCCCCTCGAGCGCGTCGGGGTCGCCATGGACACAGAAGGCGCGCTTGATGGGCCCACCCAGCATCCGGACCCACTTGCGCAGCTCGTTCTGGTCCGCGTGCGCCGAATAGCCGTCAATGCTCTCGACCTCGGCGCGCAGTTCCATCTCCTCGCCGAAGACGCGGATTTTCTTTTCCCCGTCCCGGATGCGGCGCCCGAGCGTGCCCTCGGCCTGGTAGCCCACAAAGAGGATGCAGTTGCGGTGGTCGCCGCCATGGTTCTTCACGTGGTGCAGGATGCGGCCCGCCTCGACCATCCCCGAGGCGGAGATGATGATGGCAGGGCCGTTCAGCGTATTGAGCCGCTTCGAGTCCTGCACGTCACGGGTGTAGTGCACCGAGCTGAAGTCGAAGAGCGGCTGGTCCGCCTTCACCATCGATTCACTGGTGTCGAAGATTTCCGGATGCATCCGGAATACCGTGGTGCTCTCGATGGCAAGCGGGCTGTCCACGTAAATCGGCACCCTGGGGATCTTGTTGGTGCGCATCAGGCCATGCAGCGCATAGACGATTTCCTGGGTGCGCCCGACCGCAAAGGCGGGGATCAGCACCTTGCCGCCCCGTCCCACCACCTTGGACACGATCTCGCCCAGCTTCTCCTCGGAGCCGACCGGCGATTCATGGGTGCGGATGGCATAGGTGGACTCGATGATGAGCGTGTCCACCGGGCCGCCGGGCGGCTGCGGGTCACGAATGATGGGAAGCCCCCAGCGGCCGATGTCACCGGAGAAGACCAGGCGGTGCGGCTTCCCCTCGGTGATGCGGAGGTCGATGCTGGCGGAGCCCAGGATGTGGCCGGCGTCAGAATATTCCATGATGAGGTTCTTCCGCAGGTGCTGGGCGCGGTGATAGGGCACCGCGGTCATCAGCTCCTGGGTCGCCACCGCGTCGCGCATGGTGTAGAGCGGCTCCGACTCGGGCGCGGCCTTGCCGTGGCGCTGCACGTACTCGAAATCCATCTCCTGGATGTGCGCCGCATCTGCCAGCATCACCGCGCAGAGATCGCGCGTGGCGGGCGTGGCGTAGATGGGGCCGTGGAAACCGCGGTTCACCAGCAGCGGCAGGCGGCCGGTGTGGTCGATGTGGGCGTGGCTCACCACCACCATGTCGATGCGGCGGGGATCGAACTTGAGGTCATGATTGAGTTCGGCGGCCTCCTTCCGATGACCCTGGAACAGGCCGGAATCGAGCAGCAGCCGCATGCCGCAGCATTCGAGGAGGTGCATCGAGCCGGTGACCTGGCCCGCCGCACCG
>DASSOW010000060.1:0-3201 GCA_035700175.1 Gemmatimonadales bacterium
GACAGCTGGACGAGAAAGCGTCCCCCATGCGATTCCATCCCTCTCCCGCTGTTGCCACCACCGCATTCACACTGCTGCTCGTATCAGCGTGTTCACCCAAGGGTGGCGAGGTGACTGCTGGCCGCGCCGACTCCACGGCCAGGGTGGCCGCGGTGCCGCCGGTGGCCCCGGCGGACTGGCCCTCCTATAACCGCACGCTCGCTGGTGACCGGTATTCTCCGCTCAAGGAAATCGACCGTTCCAATGTTGCCGGATTGAATGAGGTCTGCCGGTACACTCTTCCCGAAGTGACGTCACTCCAGACCGGCCCGATCGTGATCGGTGGCACCATGTACTTCACCACCGACACGATCTCGTATGCAATCGACGCGGCCACCTGCAGGGAGAAATGGAAGCAGGTCCGCCACAGCGAGACGCCGAGTGCGCTGGCGGTGAATCGTGGCTTTGCGTACATGGATGGCCGCCTCTTCCGGGGGACGTCCGACTCGCATGTGCTGGCCCTGGATACGACCGACGGCCACGTGCTCTGGGATCACGTGATTGATGAGCAGGCGCCCGGTGTGTCCATCCCCATGGCGCCCATTGCAGCGAATGGACTGGTCTACGTCGGGAATGCCGGCGGTGACCAGACTGGCGTGACCGGGCATGCGTACGCCCTCAACGCCAGCGACGGCACAGTGGCCTGGAAGTTCGATGTGGTGCCTGGGACGCCCGAAGCGCGCGCGACCTGGACCAACCCTGCCCTGCCGGTGTCCGGCGGCGGGTTCTGGACCTCGTTCACGCTGGACGCAGCCAATAACGTGCTCTACGTGCCGGCGGGCAACCCGGCTCCTGATTTTGACATCGAACGCCGCACTGGCGATAACCTCTACACCAATTCAGTAATCGCGATTGACGGCATGACCGGCCGGATGCAGGGGTATAACCAGCTGGTGAAGCGCGATGCCCACGACTGGGACGTGGACGCGCCCGTGGCGCTCGTGACCACGAAGTCGGGCCGCGCCATTGCGGCGTCGGCCAACAAGGACGGCCTGCTCTCCGTGGTTGACCGCGCGCAGATCTCCCGGGACACGACCAGGCTCACCAACCTCGGCGAGCGCCTGCCGCTGCTCTACCAGATGCCAACCACGACGCGGTCCAATACCGACGCGCCCCTCTCGCGCACGACCAAGGTCCGGTTCTGTCCTGGTATTACCGGCGGATCGGAGTGGAACGGGGCGGCGTTCAGTCCCGACCAGAACGCGCTCTATGTGGGTGCGGTGGACTGGTGCGCCACGGTGCAGCTGGAACCTGCGGACAGGCCCGTGCCGAAGCTGGGCGAGACATGGCTGGCGGCAGCCAATACCGACTTGTTCGAGCCACCCAGCAAGGCGAAGGGCTGGCTCACGGCATTCGACGCCGAGACCGGAACGGTTCGCTGGAAATTTGCCGCTCCGCATCCTATCCTGGCCGGCGTCACACCCACGGCGGGAGGCCTCGTCTTCGCCGCGGACATGCATGGCGAGCTCTACGCCTTCGCCGCGGACAGCGGCAACGTGCTCTGGCACACCAGCACGGGACAGTCCACCGGCGGCGGGATCATCACCTACACCGCAGGAGGCAAGCAACTCCTCGGCGTGGCATCGGGTATGAAGTCGCCGGTGTGGCCCGGCGGTGCGGACCAGAGCCGGATGCTGGTGTATGGGTTGAAATGAAGGCTGAAGGCTGAAGGCTGAAGGCTGAAACGAGGTATTCACCTTATTTCTTTCGGCTTTCAGCGTTCAGCTTTGAGCTCTGGGCCTATCGCCTTCAGCTTCCAGCCATCAGCCCATTATTCCCCCGGTCCACATCCGGCAGCAGGTGCTCCGGATCGATCGCCGCGCTCGTCACCCGCTTCTTCCCCGCCACGCGATAGACATACTTCGGCCCCAGGTTCCACATCTCGACCGGCAGCTTCACCGTCTCGCTGGTGCCGTCGGCGTAATTCAGCTTGAGGTAGACCGGCAGCTGCATGGTGCCCTTGTTCTCCAGCGTCACCGTCGCACCGGAGTCGGCGTTGGTGATCGCGGTGACGGCCTGGTCAGGGCGATTGGTGGTGTAGATCCAGTCGTTCCAGAACCAGTCGAGATCCCTGCCGCTCTGGTCCCGCATGAGCCGGAAGAAATCGTCGGGCGTGGGATGCTTGAATGCCCAGGTCTTGAGATAGTTGCGATACGCGGCGTCGAAGCGCTCCTTCCCCAGCACGTGGTACCGGAGCGTCTGCATCATGAGCGCGGGCTTCTGGTAGCCGGTCCAGAAGAGGTCGTGGCTCTCGACCGGATTGGTGATGAGCGGCTGCTCCTCACCGGGTATCGCGTGATCGGGGTAGAGATGCAGTGGGTGCACCTCGATCGAGTCGCCATACGGCGTGCCCTTGAAGTAGCTCGCCGCATTGCCCAGGTCAATGAACGTGTTGAATCCCTCGTCCATCCAGGGATAGAGCCGCTCGTTGCTGCCCACGATCATGGGGGTCCACTGGTGCCCCAGCTCGTGCGCCACCGTCCACGCCATGTTGATCCGGTCGGGGCCGGTGGGATCGAAGGTCATCATCGGGTATTCCATCCCCTCGATGGGGCCTTCGATGGACGACGCATGGGGATAGGGATACTTCATCCACTGGTCGCTGAAGTACTTCACCGCGTGACGGGCCATCCGGTTGGCTTCGGGCCAGAGCGTGGCGGATGGCCGGTAATAGGTGTGGATCAGGATGCCGTCATAGCCGCTCGCATCCCAGCGGAAGTTGGGCGCCGCGGCAAACGCAAAGTCGCGCACCGAGTCGGCAGTGAATCGCCAGGTGAGCGTACCCTTCGCGGTGGGACGGGTGCTGGCCTTCCCCGCCTCGGCGGCACCGATGATCGCAATGGCGGTATCGCTCCTGGCTGCACGCGCCAGGCGCTCACGCTGGGTGGCCGTGAGCGTAGCTTCCGGATTGAGCAGCCGCCCGGTAGCCGCGACCACGTAGGTTGCGGGCAGCGTAACGGTCACGTCAAACTTGCCATACTCGAGATAGAACTCGCCTGCGCCGATATACGGCTCGTGGTTCCAGCCCTTCACGTCATCGTAGACCGCGACACGGGGATACCACTGCCCCAGTTCGTAGAGCGTGCCATCATGCCCCATCCGACCCGCGCCGTAGGGCGGCACCGTGAAATGCCACTTGATGGCAATCGCATTGGTGGCGCC
>DASSOW010000061.1:0-2089 GCA_035700175.1 Gemmatimonadales bacterium
GACAATGATAACTCACTGCGCTAGAGTATGCATCACCACCAGGGACGTGGCGCGATTTGTGCGGGAGAACAGGGCACAACGCACGGGATGTTTTGCGGTAACACGCGAGGAGAAGGAATGAGCGCAACCGATACCATTACCAGCACCGGCGCCGGCACCAGGACCGTCTGGACCATTGACCCCAGCCACTCAGACGCCTCGTTCACCGTGCGCCATATGTTCACCAAGGTCCGTGGCCGGTTTACCGAGCTCTCGGGAACCATCGAGACCGACGATGGCAACTTCACCAACGGCCAGGTCAACGTCGAGATCAAGGCCGATAGCGTCGACACCAATGAGGCTCAGCGTGACGGCCACCTGCGCACCAACGACTTCTTCGGCACCGGCGAGAACCCGCTGATCACCTTCCGCTCCACCGGGGTCACGCCAAAGGATGACGACGAGTTCCTCCTCCACGGCGACCTGACCATCCGCGGCGTCACCCGCCCGGTCACTCTGGAGGCGGAGTTCGAAGGCGTCGGCAAGACCCCCTTCGGCACCGAAGCGGCCTCCTGGACCGCCGAAACCAAGCTCGACCGCAAGGACTTCGACCTGACCTGGAATGCCCCGCTCGAAGCCGGCGGCTTCCTTGTCGGCGACGAGGTCAAGATCACCATCGACATCGAGGCGGTCAAGCAGGCCTGACCTCCCGGCGCCTTCATGAGACGCGTGCGGCGCGTAGCTGCGGGTTGAAGATCGCGACGAGAATCAACCCGATCAGACCCAAGGCGGCCATCGTTGCGATGGCCGCCTGCGCGCCGGCCGCCGAGCTCAGCCCACCGATGAGCAACATGCCGATCGGGGTCAGACCGATGGCCGTCGCAATAAGCCCCATGGCGCGCGCTCGGGATTCCACTGGCGTCGCACTGAGCACCAATGCCGCCTGATGGGCACTGAACAATCCCGCACAAATCCCGAGACCCAACTGGATCGCCAACGAAACCGCGAATATGGGCGACAGCGCGAGGCCGATGAGGAGCGCCGCCGCGCCAATGGAGCCGCCGAGAAACAAAGCGCCCTGGCGTCTCGTCGCGGAGCCGAAGGCGAGCCACGCGGCAGACAGGACGCCACCGACGCCGTCTGCGCCAGCGAGCACACCCATCCAGAAGGGGCCGACGGACAAGATCTCGTCGGCAACGATGGCGATGAGCTGTTGGTACGGGAAGATCAGCACGTTGATGACGATCGTCACGAAGAACACGCCGCGCACGACCGGGAGGCGCAACGCCGAGGCCCAGCCGCTGTGGAGGGAAGAAATCAAGCGTAGTGATCCCGTGTGGGCTCGCCGTGCCGGCAACCGGCGCTTGAAGGCGATGATCCATATCAACCCAGTGCCGTAAAGCAGCACGAGGAAGCTGTACGCCAGACCCGCGCCGCCCGCGGACAAGAGGAAGCCGGCGAACACCGCGGCCATGATTTTTGCGCCACTCATCGACATCGATTCGAGCGACATCGTATTCGCGAGCAGCGAACGGTCCTGCACCTCATCGATCAGGGCGCTACGGGCGGAGAAATCTGCTGCTGAACCGCACCCGATGATGAAGATCATCGGATAGATGATCCAGAGCGGTTCGACGTCGAGGAGGAATGTCGTCGCCAGGATCAGCGCCGCCAGCAGGCTCATGGCATGGATCCCGAGGAGGATGTTGACCCGCGTGAAGCGATCGGCCAGAGCGCCGAAGAGCGAGCCGAGGATAAACATCGGCAGCAACCGGAAGAATCCGGTGAGGCCCACGAGCAGCGGTGAATCTGTGAGTGTGAGCACGATCCAGCCAGAGGTGACGATCTCGACCCACCTGGCGCTGTAGTAGATGATTCCGGATAGCCAGAGACGTCGGTAGATCGGGGACGCCAGCACCCGTGCCGAGAGCCTGGAGAACCCCCGGCGCTTCGTGCTGACCGGGACAGGATGCGGTCCATCCGCCCCGACAACATCGGCTCTATGACGCATCTGTCACGGCATGACGACGGCGTGTGGGGAAACGTGAATTTCCATGGCGCAAGCGTACCAAGTCCATGTCAAACGCGAATCCCTCCGGACACAATGCCC
>DASSOW010000062.1:0-10293 GCA_035700175.1 Gemmatimonadales bacterium
GGCACGGTCCAGAACGACATCCTCAAGGAATACATGGCGCAGCACGCCTGGATCTATCCGGCGGAGCCCGCGCTCAAGATCATCGTGGACATGTTCGAGTGGGCCGCCGAGCACGCGCCGCTCTGGAATACCATTTCGATCTCGGGATACCACATCCGGGAAGCGGGCGCCACCGCGGCGCAGGAGCTGGCGTTCACCCTGGCCAACGGCTTCTGCTACGTGGAGCACGGCCTGGCCCGCGGCCTGGACGTGGATGCCTTCGCGCCCCGGCTCTCGTTCTTCTGGGACGTGCACAATGAGTTCTTCGAGGAAATCGCCAAGATGCGGGCCGCGCGCCGGATCTGGGCCCGGCACCTGCGGGACCGCTACGGCGCCACGGATCCGCGCTCCTGGAAGATGCGCTTCCACTGCCAGACGGCCGGCGTCTCGCTGCAGGCGCAGCAGCCCCGGAACAACATTGTCCGCGTAGCGTACCAGGCCATGGCCGCCGCGCTGGGCGGCACCCAGTCGCTCCACACCAACGCGTTTGACGAGACGCTGGCGCTGCCCACCGAGGACTCGGTACGGATTGCGCTGCGCACCCAGCAGATCCTGGCCTATGAAACCGGGATCGCGAGCGTCGCCGATCCGCTGGGCGGATCGTACTACGTGGAAGCGCTCACCGACCGGATGGAGCAGGAGGCGGAGGCGCTCTTCGCCGAGATCGAGGCGCAGGGTGGTGTGGTCAAGGCCATCGATGTCGGCTGGTTCCAGCGGCAGATCGCTGCGTCTTCGATGCGCTACGTCAATGAGGTCGAGATCGGCCGTCGCGTCGTGGTGGGAGTGAATGAGTTCGTCGAAACGGACGAGCACCCGGTGGATATTCTCCGGATCGGCCAGGCGGCTGAAACCCGGCAGCGGGAGCGACTGGCTGCACTGCGCGCCACCCGCGACAGCGCCGCCGCCACTGCGGCGCTCGATGCGCTGGCCCAGGCCGCGCGGGAGGACCGCAACGTCATCCCGGCCATGCTCGACTGTGCGCGCGCCTGGTGTACCCTCTACGAGATCCGGCATACGCTGGAGCAGATATATGGGAGTTATCGTGAACCCGTCTTCTTCTGAGGTCGCCACGGCCCGGCGTCCCGCCGGGACCCGGCGGCCCGTGACCAGGAGTCCGTTTGAACTGCAGCTCGCCCGCCTCGCCGCCCTCAAGCCGGGGCGGCACCGGGTCGTCACCTGCTACCTCAAGATCGAGCCGCGCGACCGGGCCCGGGGCAAGTACGCCATAAAGCTCAAGAATCGTGTGCGCGCGGTAGAGGAGCAGCTTCCCCGGCTGGGCCTCGATCGCACTACGATGGACGAAGTACGGCGCGACCTCGGACGGGTCGTGGATCAGTTCCGCACCCCGGAAACGCTTCCGTCGTCGCATGGAGTCGCAGTCTTCGCCTCGGAACCGATGGATCTCCTGGAAGTGGTGCCGCTGCCCGCGGTCTATCGCTCGCGACTTGCCGTGGATGCCTCGCCCCTTGTGCGTGAGCTGGCATCGGTAGAAGACGAGATCGGTCACATCCTGGCCGTGGTGCTGGACCGCTCGAGCGCGCGGTTCTTCGAGGTCGGCGCCTTCGAGGCCCGGGAATTGACGGCCATCACCTCGCCGGCCAGCGCTCGTGGCCGCTACCACGCGAGCGGCAAGGACAGCAACTGGGGCGAACACACCTACAACAACCGGATCCGTGAGCAGAAGCAGCGGCACTACGAGCTCGTGGCCCGGCGCCTCTTCGAGCTGGACCGTGAACGGCCGGCGCACGCGATTGTGGTTGGCGCCGTGGGTACCGAAGCCACCGCGCTGGAGCCCTTCCTGCACGCGTACCTGGTGGAACGCGTTATCGGCACGGTGAAGCTCAATCCCCGCAACGCCTCGCCTCCGCAAGTGCACGAGGCCGTCCTGGGCGTGCGGGAGGACTACGAACGAGCCACCGAGCGCCAGCTGGTTGACGACGTGGCCAACGCCCTTGGCAGCGGCTGGGCCGTCAATGGGGTCTCCGAGACGCTTGCCGCCATGGCGCGCGGCCAGGTCCGCTCGCTGCTGGTAAATGCTGATGCCGCGATGCCCGGCTTCCGCGCTGCGGACACCGGCCGCCTGGCGCTGACTGAGAAGGAGCTGCGGGGCGAAGGCGCGGCGCTGCCTGTTCTCGACGTGATCGACGACGCCCTTGAAGATGCGCTCCGCCAGTCGGTCGAGCTGAACGTGGTCTTTGAACCAGAAGCGCGCGGCCGGGTGGACGGGCTCGCTGGCCTGCTGCGCTTCCGATGACACCTACCCGGACCGCCCTGACATGATGACTGAGGCAGTGCCCCGCCACCTCGCCCGCCCCGTGCGGGTGCTGGTGGCCAAGCCTGGACTCGACGGCCATGACCGCGGTGCCAAGGTCGTGGCCGCCGCCCTGCGCGACGCCGGCATGGAAGTGATCTACACCGGTCTGCACCAGACCCCGGAGATGATCGCCCGGGCCGCCGTGCAGGAGGACGTGGACGTCGTCGGGCTGTCGGTGCTCTCCGGAGCGCACATGACGCTGTTCCCGCGGGTCCGCGCGCTGCTCGACGAGGCCGGGCGAAAGGACATCCTGCTCACCGGCGGCGGCATCATTCCCGAGGGAGATATCGAAGAGCTCGAGGCCAACGGCGTGGGCCGGCTGTTCGGCCCGGGCACACCGACGTCGCAGCTCGTGGACTATATCGAGTCATGGGCCGCCGAGCATCTGTCCGATTGATGCGACTCCCGGTGTCCGGGTCAACGGTCAACGGTCAACGGTCGGCTGTTGACCCCCGGCCGTAAACTCTCGGCCCTCGACCCTCGACCCATGACCACCTCCGCACGCCCCAGCCGCCTCCGCGAGCTGACGGACGAGTATCTGGCCCTCGCCACGCGCCTGGAGCAGGGCGGCGGCGAGCGACGGGTGGCCCGGATGCACGAGCGCGGCCAGCTCGCTCCCCGCGAGCGGGTCAGGGCGCTCTGCGATCCTGACGCGCCGTGGTTCGAGATTGGCCTGCTGGTGGCCTACGATCGCTACGAGCGGCAGGCACCGGCGGCGGGCGTCATCACCGGCGTCGGGCAGGTGGCCGGGCGCGACTGCGTGGTCGTGGCAAACGACGCGACCGTCAAGGCCGGCGCCTGGTGGCCCGAAACGATCACCAAGATCCTCCGCGCGCAGGAAGTGGCGATGCGCGAGCGGATTCCCATCGTCTACCTGGTGGACAGCGCGGGCGTCAACCTGCCCTATCAGGGCGGAGTTTTTCCTGGCCAGTACGGTGCGGCCCGCATCTTCTACTACAACTCGCTCATGCGGCATTACCTCAAGGTGCCGCAGGTCGCCGCGGTAATGGGCAGCTGCATCGCGGGTGGCGCATACCTGCCCGCGCTGTCGGACGTCATCTTCATGGTGGACGGCACCAGCTTCATGGGGCTGGGCGGTCCCAATCTCGTCAAGGGTGCCACCGGCCAGGTCATCGACGCTGAAACGCTTGGCGGCGCCACCACCCACACCGAAATCAGCGCGGTGGCGCATTACCGGGCCGCGAATGATGCGGAATGCCTGGAGCGGATACGGGAGTACGTGGGACGGTTGCCGGCGGTCGCAGGTCGCAAGCCGCAGGTCGCAGGTGCGCCAGGTCGTGACTTGCGACCTGTGACCCGCGACCCACGTCCACCCGCTCGTCCTGCCAGCGATCTCTACCAGATCCTCCCCCACGACCACCGCATGTCCTACGACATGCGGCACGTGCTGGAGTGCCTGCTGGACGGCGGGGCGCTCGACGAGTTTCAGCCCGGCTATGCCGGCGAGGTACTGTGCGGCCACGGCCACATCGAGGGGCATCCGGTGGCTGTGATCGCCAACCAGCGCGGCATCATCAAGGGCAGGCAGGGTGAGCGGCCCCGGTTCGGCGGCATCATCTACACCGGCAGTGCGGAGAAGGTGGCGTACTTCATCGACACTGCCAGCCGTGAACGCGTGCCCATCCTCTTCATCCAGGATGTGAGCGGGTTCATGGTGGGACCCGAGGCAGAGCACTCGGGCATCATTCGCGCCGGAGCGCGCTGGGTCGAGGCCATGGCCACCGCGTCGGTGCCCAAGCTGGTGCTCACCGTCAATCACGCCTCCGGCGCCGGTTACTACGCCATGGCGGGGCAGGGCTTCGATCCAGACTTCATCGTCTCCTGGCCCACGGGTCGCATGGCGGTCATGGAAGGTGAGGCCGCGGTCATGGCGGTTCACGGCCCCGCCCTCGACAAGGCGCAGCGCGCCGGCGAAGCCGTGCCGGAGGACGTTGCGTCTTCAGTGCATGCCATGCGCGCCGACTACGAGGCCCAGCTGGATGCGCGCTATGCCGCGGCGCGTGGCTACGTGGACGCGATCGTAACGCCGGAGGCAACCCGCGCCACGCTCGCCTACCTGCTGCGCGTCACCAGCCACTTCGCCGGCTCACACCTCGGTCCCTTTGTGCTCCCAGCCGGGGCCGGCGGATGCTGATGCGGCCTCGCCATGCCGCGGCGTGCGCCGCGCTGCTGCTTGGTGTCATCCCGTCTGGGCCGCTGTCCGCCGCCGGGGCTGATGGCCGGCAGTCGCCGGGACGAGTCGTGTTCGACACCACGCCGCCCGCGCGCCAGCGCGCCGCACCACCGGCGATTGCGCTCGCACGCGGCTGGATGTCGCTCGACATCACCGGCGTGGACCGGTTCCGCAGTTCCATGCCGCTCGCTGATGGCCGAGGCGTGCTCATTGCAATTCTCGATACCGGCATCGACCCCGGCATTCCCGGTCTCACGGCCACGTCGGATGGCAGGCCCAAGCTGCTCGACCTGCGGGACTTCTCCGAGGAAGGTCGGATTGCGCTTGCGCCGCTCGCGCCGCAGGGGGATACGGTAATCGTGAATGGCGTTGTGCTGACCGGCATGCGCCAGGTGGCAGGGCGTACCACGGGGCCATGGTACGGGGGCGCATTGAATGAGCTCGCACTGGGCACGCCGCCCGCCGCCGACCTGAATGGCAACGGCTCCGCACGCGACCAGCTGCCGGTGGTGGTGGGCAGGGCGTCGGACGGCTGGGTACTCTTCGCCGACACGGACGGCAACGGTTCGCTCGCCGACGAGCGGCCCGTGCATGACTTCCTGATTGCTCGCGAGACGTTTGGCTGGGGTTCAGCCACCGCGGCTGCACCGGCCACCATTGCGGCCAACATCAGCAGCGCCGGCGACGCCGCGCCGACCGTGGATCTCTTCTTTGACACGTCGGGCCACGGCTCGCACGTGGCCGGCCTCGCAGCGGGCCATGACATCTACGGCCAGGCCGGCCTCGATGGTGTGGCGCCCGGAGCGCAGCTGCTCGGGCTCAAGATTGCAAACGATGGCCTCGATGCCATCTCAACCACCGAGTCCATGCGCGATGCCATGGCCTACGCCATCGATTTCGCCTCGGCGCGCGGCCTGCCGCTCGTCATGAACATGAGCTTTGGTGTGGGCAACGAGCGCGAAGGGGCTGCTCGCATCGAGGCCATCGTGGATTCGGTGCTCGCGGCCCATCCCGATGTCGTCTTCACCATAAGCGCGGGCAATGACGGTCCGGCGCTCTCGACGGTTGGTTTTCCCGGCTCATCTGGCCGGGCCATCTCGGTGGGAGCACTCCTGCCGGGAAAATTTGTCCCATCCCAGACCGGGAGCGGGACGACGCCGGATGCCGTGGCCTACTTCAGCGCCCGCGGAGGCGAAGTCTCCAAGCCCGACCTCGTGACACCCGGCGTGGCGTACTCCACGGTTCCCAACTGGGATACTGGAGGGGAAATCGAGGCCGGCACCAGCATGGCGTCGCCCCACGCGGCCGGTCTCGCGGCCCTCCTGCTGTCGGCTGCAGTGCAGGCGCACCGGACGGTGAGTGCAGCCGCCATTCGCCAGGCGCTGATGGTGACCGCACACCGGCTGCCCACGGCGACCTTTGCGGACCAGGGCGCGGGCGTGCCGGATGCTGTCCGTGCCTGGCAATGGCTCACCCTCGGCCGCAACGTTCCCTCGGTCTCGGCTCAGGCAGAGAGCGGGACGCCCGGTGTGCTGCTGGTCGTGGGCCCGCGAGACTCGCTGCCCGGGCGCGTCACCTTCCAGCTTCGCGGTTCGCCCGGCGCGCGCGATACGTTCACGCTCAGGTCGAGTGCACCATGGCTCGCAGGGCCCGACCATGTCACGCTGGCTGATTCCGCTCACGTGACGCTCACGCTGGACGCCTCCACGATCAGCAGCGCTCCGATGACCGGGGTAGTGTCCGGCTGGACCTCGGACACGCTTGCCGGACCGGCATTCCGCCTCGTCACGACGCTGGCGAGGGCGGCCGCGAGCGACTCCCGGTTCACCGACACTCTCGGCGCCGCCGGGACACGGCAGCATTTCTTCGTCGCTGATTCAGGGGTTCCCTTCAACGTGCGTGCGACGGCGGGCGCACCGGGTGTGCTGGCGTTCCTGCACGAGCCGGGTGGCATGCCGTTCCTCGACGGTGTCTCACTGGAGGCAGGTCGGGGCGACGATGCCGCGATCTTCCGGGTCGATGCTCGTGACGCTTCGCCGGGCTACTGGCAGGTATCGGCGGCAACTTCCGGTGCACCTGCCGTCGTCTCGTACGCTCTGGAGCCGTCGCCCGTGACTGCCACGCTGCAGCGTGACGGCGACAGCGTGCGCGCGACGATCGTCAACCGCATCGACAGCGTGGTCCGTGCCCAGGTCCTCATGGGCCTGCTCGGCGCCGAGCAGACGATCGACGTGCAGGCTAGCGGCTCGGAGCCGGTGCGCCGCCACGTCGACGTGCCGCCGTGGGCTCGCTACCTGGTGGCGGACGTCGTCATGCCGCCCGAGCAATGGGAACGACTCACCGACTTTGGCGTCATCCTCTTTGACTCGACCGGCGCGCAGCTCGAGCAGTCGCCGCTCAATTACGCACACGGGCGGCTGCATCACGCATTTGGCCGGGCACCGGGTGCCGTGACCCTCGGACTCTTTCCCGGGTTCGCCGACTCCGCCGGTGCGAACAATTGGCGCGCCGACGTACGGCTTCGATTCTACGCTGAAAGCCCGGTGCGGCTTTCGGCGGCTGGCGCTCGGCAGGTCAGCATTCCACCGCGCGGCACCGTGCGCATCAGCGAACCATGGGCCGAACCGGCCTGGGCCGCGCCGGCGGGCGCACGCCTACTCGGTGTCATCACGATTGACACCGGAACCGGCGACTGGTCCGCCGAAGCAGACCTGCCGGCCACCACGGGAAATTCAACACCATGACTCGCAGCATACGCGTCGCCGCCGGGCAGGGGTTCTGGGGGGACTGGCTCGAAGCGCCGGTGCGGCAGGTGACCGACGGTCCCGTCGACTACCTGATGATGGACTACCTGGCTGAAGTCACCATGTCCATCATGCAGAAGCAGAAGGGGCGGAACCCGGCCATGGGCTACGCCCGCGATTTCCCGCAGGTGATGGAGCGGATCCTTCCCACCATGGTGGAGCGAGGGATCCGGGTTACCTCCAACGCCGGCGGCGTGAATCCGCGTGGCTGCGCCGAAGCGGTGCTGGACGCGGCGCGACGCGCGGGACTGGCTGGCAAAGTGCGTGTCGGATTGGTGACCGGTGATGACATCCTCGACCGACTCGATGACCTTATCGCCCGCGGTCACGCACTGGCCGACATGGACACCGGGCGCCCGCTCTCGGACATCCGGGACAAGGTGCTCTCCGCGAACGCATACATCGGCATGGCGCCCATCGTTCAGGCGCTCGACCAGGGCGCCAACGTCGTCATCACCGGACGCGTGACCGACACCGGGCTCACGCTGGGCCCGCTGGTGCATGAGTTCGGCTGGGATCCGGTCGACTGGGACAGGATCGCCGCGGGAACGGTGGCTGGCCATATCATCGAGTGCGGCGCGCAGGCTTCCGGCGGCAACCTGCTCAAGGACTGGCGCACGGTCACGGGCCTCGAGAATCCTGGCTTTCCCATCGCGGAGGTGAGTGAAGACGGCTCGTTCGTCATCACCAAGCATCCCGGCACCGGCGGCGTCGTGAACGTGGCCAGCGTCACCGAGCAGCTCGTCTATGAGATGGGTGACCCGCGCAGCTACATCACGCCCGATGGGGTCGCCGATTTCACCACCATTCAACTCAGGCAGGCGGGCAAGGACCGGGTTGCCGTAAGTGGTATCAGTGGAGGGCCGCGCACCGACATGCTCAAGGTGTCGATCGCGTGGTTCTACGGCTACAAGGCCATCGGCACGCTGGTCTACTCCTGGCCGGATGCCTTCGAGAAGGCTCGTGCCGCCGATGCCATCCTGCGCAAGCGCCTCTCGGCCCTGGGCCTCGAGTTTGAGCAGATCCTCACCGAGTACGTCGGCGTGGACGCCACCCATGGTCCGCTGGCCGGTCCTCCGGATCCCGACCTTCCCGAGGTGCAGCTGCGCGTGGGAGTGCGCGCTCGCGACAAGGCGCCGGTCGAACGCTTCACCCGGGAGATCGCGCCGCTGGTGCTGACCGGCCCGCCCAGCGTCACCGGCTTCGCCGGTGGGCGGCCGCAAGTGGAAGAGATCGTGGCGTACTGGCCCGCGCTGGTGGACCGCCGGGAGATTGAACCCCACGTCAAGGTGGAGATTCTCGAAGCATGAGCCGGGGAGATCGCTGATGCCCGTCAAGAAGGCCGCCGCCGGTGCGCCCACCGAGTCGGTGCAGCTGGTGCCGCTGCGCTACCTCGCCCACGCGCGCTCGGGCGACAAGGGCGACACGGCCAACGTCGGCGTGATCGCACTCGAACCGGAATACTGGCCGGTGCTGCTGCGTGAGGTGACACGCGAGCGCGTTGCCCGGCACTTCGGTGACATGGTGAGCGCGGTGCAACGCTTCGAGCTGCCCAACCTGCGCGCCCTCAATTTCCTGCTGCATGGCGCACTCGACGGTGGCGGCACGCTTAGTCTCAAGACCGATGCGCAGGGAAAGGTCTACTCCACGGCGCTGCTCCGGATGGAAATCCCGGTATCGGCACCGATAGCTGCTACGCTTCTCTCTCGCCACGCCCCATGACCGGGCAACTGCTGCTCAGGAATCGTTCCCGCGGCATTCTCACCCTTACGCTCAACCGGCCGGACAAGCGGAACGCGCTCAGTGCGGCGCTCATCGATGAGTTCGCGGCCGCCATCGCCGAGGCCGACCTCGATGCGGAGGTACGGGTTGTATGCGTGCGAGGCGCGGGCAAGGACTTCTGTGCCGGTGCCGACCTTGCCGAGCTGCTGGCATCGGCCGACCGTTCGCTCAACGAGAACGAGGCTGACGCCATGCGGCTCGGCCGGCTGTTCCTGGCGCTGCGTGCGCTGCCCAAGCCGGTGGTGGCCGTGGTGCAGGGACGTGCCCTCGCGGGCGGGGCCGGGCTGGCCACTGCGTGCGACATCGTGCTGGCTGCGGAGACGGCAAGCCTGGGCTATCCCGAGATCCTGCGGGGCTTCGTGCCGGCGATGGTGATGACAATGCTCCAGCGCCAGGTGGGCGAACGCGTGGCCTTCGACCTGGTTGCGACCGGGCGCGTGCTTGGCGCATCCGAGGCGCTGGAACTTGGGCTCGTCTCGCGCGTAGTGCAGGAGCCTGCATTGCAGAACGAGGCAGAAACGCTGCTCGCGGCGCTCGCGGCCACTTCAGCCTCCGCACTCGCGTTCTCGAAGCAGTTGCTCTATGCCCAGGATGGCCTCCCCTTTGCCGAGGGGATCGCGCTGGGTGCGCGGGTCAATGCAGCAGCCCGCGCCACGCCTGATTTCAGGACAGCGATCGCGGCGTTTCTGGACAGATGACGAGACAGTGGTTGGGGGTGCTGGGAATTGCGATTGCATTGGTCGGAATCGCGCTGGACACCCGGTGGATCATTTGGGTGGCAATCGTTGTTCTGGCAGCCGCGTTCTTTTGGCGCCTGATCGCCAAGCGGCGGGCCCGGCAAAATGCCGAAACCCCGCCGCAGGATGCGGCTGGGCGTCCGAAAGCATGACGCGAGCGCAGCCTTGTGCGCCCATGGCAAGGTCCTTGCTGGCAACCGGTTACGGAACTTTTAGAGTTCCCACCCAGTTGCGCTTGCGACAAAGAGTGCTAACTTTGCTCGTTAGTCTGTAAGCGTCGGGACGGCCATGAGGCCGCTGCGGGTGGACGTGGACACCAGAAGGACCTCAACAGTTCAACGGGATTCAGGAGGAAGGGACATGAAGGGCATGTTGAAGGCTCTCACAGCAGTGGCGATGGCGACGGCGTTTACCGCCTCGACC
>DASSOW010000063.1:0-8725 GCA_035700175.1 Gemmatimonadales bacterium
GCCGGTGCCCGGTGGTCCCACCAGGAGCGCGCCCTTGGGCAGGCGGCCACCCAGGCGGGTGAACTTCTGCGGGTCCTTCAGGAACTCGATGATCTCCTGCAGCTCGACCTTGGCCTCGTCCGCACCAGCCACGTCGGCGAACGTGACCTTCGGGGTGTCGCCCGCCAGCAGTTTGGCCTTGGATTTCCCGAAGGCAAAGGCGCGGCTGCCGCCCGCCTGCAGCTGTCGCAGGAAGAAGATCCAGAGCCCGATGATCACCACCCACGGCAGGGCCGAGATGATGATGGCCGTGAGCGCACCGCGCTGCTCCTTGGCCTTGATCACGACGCCGGAGGATTCCAGCCGCTTGACGAATTCCTCGCTGTCGGCGACCGGCAGCAGGACCTTGAACTTGCTGATGGAGTGCCCGCTCACCGAAATGGGGGCGCGGAAGTCACCCTCGATGTACTTGCCATCGAAGATTTCCACGCTGGCCACGTTCCGGGCGTCGAGCTGCTGGCTGAACTGGGTGTACGACAGTTCTTCCGATCCCGACCGCTGGTTGTTCATCAGCTGGAACAGCGCGAGCGCCAGCAGGCCGACCAGCACCCACAGCGCGAGATTCTTGCTCAGGTTGCCCCAGCTGCCCTTGGGAGGCCGGGGCGGCAGACGTTCCGCCATCTATTCGTCCGACTCCAGATCCCCGATAAACGGGAGATGTCGAAAGTTCTCCGCGTGATCCAGGCCGTAGCCGACCAGGAACGCGGGTGGTGCATCGAACCCGACGAAGCGAAGCTCCGGGGGCGTGCAGGGCGCCACATGCTTGTCGAGCAGGGCGCAGATGGAAATGCTCCGCGGGTGACGCTGGCGAAGGATTTCCGAGAGGCGCATCAGCGTGCGCCCCGAATCGATGATGTCTTCCACCAGCAGGATGTGCTTCCCTGCCAGTTCCGTCTCCGGATCATACAGCAACCGCACGGTGCCGCTGGAGACGGTGCCGCTCCCGTAGGAGCTGGCCACCAGAAAATCCACGTGGATGGGCCGCTCGATCCGCCGCACCAGGTCGCTCAGGAAGATGAAGCTTCCCTTGAGCAAGCCGAGGACCAGCAGTTCCCCCTCGGGATAGGCCGCCGTGATCTCGGCGCCCAGTTCTGCGACCCGTCGCGCGATGGTCTCCTCGTCAAAGACGATGGAGCGCATGCGCCGCCCCCCGGTCCGACGCAGTACGTCAGCGGTGGTCAGCGTCAATCCTCAGGGCCTCCGATCCGGGATCCGGCACCGATAGCTGGCTCCGGCAGACTCCCGGGATCCAGATCGGCGCACCATTCACCTCGAGCACCGGCCACGAGTCACGCTGTCCTAGCGGCACGCGTGCTTCCTGGAGCAACCGGGCGATGGTGCGATGCCCGGGACCGCCCAGCGGTTGCATCCGGTCACCCGCCTTGCGGGAGCGAAGGACCACCGCGTCCAGCGGCAACCAGGCCGTCATGGCCCGGCGATCATGCATGGCCGGCGCGGCCTCGCGCGAAACCCGGAATGTCCAACCGCCCCACTGCAATTCCGCGGGCTCGTGCCGCAGCACCACGGGCTCGGGCGCAGGTCCCGGCCGCTCGATCCGCAGTCGGCCAAAGGCGAGTGCGGCGCGATAATGGCGGCCCAGCGGGACCCAGCTGCCGCTGCGGCCTCCCGCGACCAGCTTCAGCACGCGTTGAGTGTTGCGGCTGCTCACCACCAGGCCCACGCGCAGCGCCAGCGTTCGCACCACCGCACGGGCCATGTCCGAAGAATACCCCGCCAGCGGGCCCCCAGCAACGGAAATCCCATCGCGCTCCTGTTGCAGATCGAGGCCGGGCAACTGTGAGAGCGTGTCGTTCCACGCCCGCCGCCACTCCAGCGCCGCCGCGGCCACTCTGTTGAGCTCGTCTGTCACATCGGGCCAGCGTTCCCGTAGCAGTGGCAGCAGTCGGTGCCGGACCCAGGCACGATCGTGACGCTGGTCCATGTTGGCAGGATCGGACCAGCCTGCGAGGCCGTGGTCGTGCAGGTACTGCGCCAGCTCCGCACGCCGGAACGGCAGCAATGGACGCAGAATGGTTCCGGTGCGAGCCTGCATGCCCGCCAGCCCGGCAGGACCGGTTCCCTTGAGCACGCGCATCAGGACCGTTTCAGCCTGGTCGTCCTGGTGATGTGCGGTCACGATAAAATCAGCCTCGCTCTCAGCCCGCATCCGTTCGAGCGCGGACCAGCGCGCCGAGCGGGCCGCCGTCTCGCCGGCATCGGCGCCGAGTTCCAGGCGAATAACGCGGCTGGGCAGGCCCAATCCCTTCGCCAGCTGCTCCACGCCGCGCGCGATCTCGGCACTTGTCGTGGCAATGCCGTGATCCACATGCCCAGCGGTGAGCGTGAGATTGAGCAACGGCGCACATCGCGCGAGCAGCGTGAGCAGCGCGACGGAGTCGCCGCCGCCGGAAACGGCGACGATCAGGTGGGTGTGTTCGATGCCGAGCGAGGAGAGCACGCGGCTGAACTGATTTTCCAGATCCATCCGCTCGACCAGCCCGAGAGTCACGTGGGGTGCGAGTATCCGCGAAGGACGGCAGGCAGGAAAGATACCCGTCTCAGCCCTTGAGTGGCGGCCCGCTGTTGGCCGCGCCGGCGAGCGCAAGGCCGGCGTCCGCATCCAATGGGGCGATGCCGAGGCGCTGGCGCACCTCGCGGGCAGTCGCGATCGGCCGCTCCAATGTGCTCGCGAGGGCGACGACCCGCTCGACCAGGGCGCGGTTCCTGGCCAGCACGGTCCGTCGGCGATCCCACCAGATGTTGTCCTCGAGTCCCACGCGCACGCCATTGCCCCAGAGGAGGCCCAGCGTGTTGGCGGTGAGCTGCTGGCGCCCGATCCCGGCGAGGCACCAGATCGAACCCGGTGGCAGCGCGCTGAGGATGGCGGCGAGTTGGGCCGGGGTTGCCTGGGCGCTGGCCAGGTTGCCAAGCAGGATGTTGAAGTAGAACGGCGGCGTGAGGATGCCCTTGTCGATCAGGTAGGTCGCATAGTTGACCATGCCGACATCGAAAACTTCCAGCTCCGGCCTGATGCCGCGTTCCTGCATTCGCTCTGCGAGGCGCCTCACCATGTCAGGGGCGTTGATGCTCGCCTGCTGGGGGAAATTGAGCGACGCCAGCGTCAGGCTCCCCATGTCGGGGCGGAGGTCGCCCTCCAGCTCCAGGGGATCGGCGCGCTGCTCCAGCGCGCCGTACGTGCGCCCGCTGAGCGAAACGCAGATGGTAAGGTCGGGTCGAGCTTCCCGGATACCGGCAATCTGCCGGGCGTAGATCTCCCGGTCATAGTGCGGCAGCCCGGCGTCATCGCGGGCGTGCAGGTGCACCAGGTTGGCGCCGGCGTCCGCACACTCCAGCACATCCGCCACCACCTCCGTGGGCGTGAGCGGCACGTGCGGTGTCATGGCCCTGGTCGGAACCATGCCGGTGGGGCAGAAGTTGATGATGGCGGGTGTCGTGTCAGGGGCGATCATGCTTCTACGCTCGCGTGTTGGCTGGTTACCAGGTGTGTCAGCGACGCCCGCTCGGGAAAGCCACGGTGCACCGCCCACCACGTCTCGTCGCCCAGGTGGAAGCGATGCAGCGCGTGGCGGATCGGCTCCTCGTCCAGCGCCACGTAACCGAAGTGGCGCTGGTACCAGGCGATGGCCGACGGGTCATCGCTCCACGTGTGAATGTTCCTCGCCCCGGCCGCCCACATCGCGTCCATGCGGGCCTGCTGCAGCGCCGCGCCGATCCCGCCGCCCCGGTGCGATCGTCGCACGCTGATCAAAACCGTCTTCGCTTCGCGCGCCGCTTCATCGAGCCAGTTCCAGCAGCAGAAGCCGGCCACCGCGCCGTGATGTTCCGCGACGAGCGCGTGGCTCGCAAGGTCCACGTCGATGATGGAGTTCCGGAGCGGCAGCAGAGCGTCGGCCGGAAAATCAGGATCGGCGAGTGAACCTGACCCGAGCACGTGCAGCCGGTACTCCGCAAGCACGCTGAACACAGCCGGCATGTCCGCGAGCGCGGGGACGCGAATCATCAGCTGGCTCATTGGGGCGGATTCATGACCCGGATCGAACCCGGCTTGGGCGTGAGCCGACGAATCACTGCCTTGGCCGGGCGGCCCAGGGCCCTGATGCGACGGCGCCAGAGCTGGGTCCGGCTGCGCGCGAGCAGGCGCTCGATGGCACGACTGACATCGCTCGGCAATCCGCCATCTGCCAGCACCTCGCGGTAGCGAGGCCAGCGTGACGGCACCGTCACGCACGGCAGTGCATCGAGATCGGCGGCCAGCGTCTCGGGCCCATCCAGGACCGCGAATTCCTGCAGCACACCCATGCCCGCAAGCACCGCGCGGGTTCGCAGGCACTTTTCGCAGCGCGAGCAGTTGAGCCGGTCGTCCTGATGCTCCCAGCATACGTGCAGGTGTTCCCGCACGAGCGGCGAGTTGGCGATCAACTTCAACTTGGCATTTCGCGTGTACTCGGCACCCACATGTTCGATGGTCATCCCCGCCCCGCTCCAGCAGGGATCCAGTTCAAAGTGCGAACCCCACGGCCTGGGCGCGGCATAAGTGGTCGAGGACGAGATGACGAGCGTGTCGATCGTGCCGGAGCACAGGTGGCCCAGCGCCGCCAGCGCACCCCCGTGCGTGCGGGGCCACGGAACGGGCCGGAAAGTCGGATGCGTGCGGAGGCTGGTCCGCAGCGTGACCAGCTGCGTCGAGGTGGCCTCGGCGATCCTGCGAAACCGCGTGGCGATACTGGCGGCGCGACGCTCATCGTCGAGCCGGACATCGAAGCCGTGGGCGTGGATCAGGTGCTGAACGGGCCCGCCACAGACGAGCAGCGAAAAGAACGAATCGACCCCGCCGGTGAAGCAGAGGCCCCGACGGGCAGCCCCCTGCTGTGGCCCTGTCGCGACGGGCCGCGTGTCGACCTTGGGCCACAGGCGGGGATAGCCCCACCAGCGGTGTACCGTCTCCAGCACCTGGGCGGCACCCGCCGCCCAGTCCGCGCCGACGGGCGCTTCCACCGCCAGGCGGCGCCGGCCATGAGCTGCGACGAGCAGGAAGGCCGAGGCATAGGCTTCGCTGGAAGCACGGAGCGGGATATCCTCGCTCTCGAACCATGCCTCGACGCCATCAACAGTTGCGCTGACGCGCGACGCACTTCCCATCTGCCTGACGATCGGACTGCCAACGAGCAGTTCGGATGCCACACACGTCTCCGGGTATCGGTGAGACTATGATGCCGGTTCGGCCTGTGACGAGCAAGGAGCAGGCCACTTACAGGACGGGCAGGACGGGCAGGACGGGCGGGATGGGCAGGCCGGCTCAGGGACCGAGGGCCTGATGCCAGCGCAGCGCGACACAATCAGGGGCAAGCAGCACCGAGGGAGGTCGGAGGCCGAACGCGCGCCAGCGTCCGCTTACCAGCCGGGCGCTGGTCACACCGATCAGCATTCCTCCCACTACATCACTCAGCCAATGCCGGTCATCATTCAGGCGTGAGAGACCCGTGCCCGCGGCGATGGCAAAGAGCGCGACACTGGCGGGCGTTCGGTGAATATCATCGGCGAGCGAGGTGGCCAGCGCAAAGGCAACTACCGTGTGCCCAGAAGGGAATGAGCCTCGCGACTCGACACCGAGCGAGTCATGCTCGCCGGTGAACAGGCGGAAGTTGGTGGCGCTGTTAAAGCTGGCCGGCCTCCCGCGCCCGAGCCCGTACTTGAGCGCTTCGGCCGCGACGGTGCCGACGACAATACTCACACCGGCACGGACTCCGTCATCTCGCAGCTTGTCATCCTTCGCGATGATTCCTGAAAGCGCCAAGCCGCCGGTCGCAAGCAGGGCAACGGGTGCCTCACCACCCTGCCGAAAGACATCCGCAAGATCATCGGTGGTCCTCGTCCGATGCCGCTGCACGAATCGTTGCACCGGCTGGTCCGCCAGCATCACGGCCGCGGTCCCGCCAACTGCTACAGCCGCTTCATACCATCGAATGTGATGGAAGCCGGTGTCGGCAGGTGCCGGTGGCGACTGCGACGCCGACTGAACCCAGCCGGCAATGCCGAGCGTGAGGAGAATGACGTGCATGCCGCGACTCCATTCGCAGGCGAGAAGCTCCTGACCCACGCAGCAATCACGCGCCTGAAGGTCGAGGGGTCAAGCGCACACTTGACCCCTCGAGCTACGCTTCAGCGCACCGCACCGGCGGCGCTGCAATTGACGCAAGTCAGCGTCTCCGGAATGGCGAGGAGGCGCGTGTACGGAATCGGGTTTCGGCACTGGTGGCAGATGCCGTACTTCCCTGTTCGCATCCGGCTCAGCGCCTCCAGCAGGCGCAGCATCCGGTCAGGCATGCCTGCCTGCCGCGCCAGGTGCGGGTCGGCGGCGGACGAGCGCCATGGAGCTCGCACGTCGGCCGAGGGGATGCCCGCGTAGGCCCAGGCGGACCGGCCGCCGACCCGTTCCAATTCCACGCGCAGCTCATTCCAGAGCTCGTGCAGCTCATCGGGCGTCAGGTGCTCGGTGTTCATGACGCCGCTCCTGCCATCGCCACCTCGGCCGGCGCGGACCACTGCACCATCTGGCGCCCCAGTCCCGCACGCCGGATCGCCTCCCACATGCGGCGGACACTCGCCAGGGTGAACACGTCCGGGGTCCTGACCGGCGCGACGGCCATTTCCACCGACCAGGTTCCGTTCTCGACGTCATACTCCAGCCGTGCGATGTCCTCGTCACGGGCGAGGAACCGCGTACCGTCTCCTGCGCGGGCGCGGGAGAGCTCGGCCGATGTCCGCGCGCTCCGCACCAGCCAGCCGGCCCGCTCGGCGAGCGCGCTGGTCGGGAACCCCGTGAACCGCACCGTGAGGATCCCGTCGGGACCGCTGAAGACGGTGCCCACCGGCCTGCCCTCGCTGAGCAGGTGATATCTGATCGAATCAGTTCCGCGACGAATTTCCATGACACTCCTCCAGACTCGGGTCGTCAGCGAGCCATCCGAAGGGGATGGCCGAAAATCAGACGCCCCGCCGGCAGCGCGCAGGCGGGGCGATGATCGCGGGCGACCGGAGCCGGAGGGTCGGCTACGGCACGGCGAAGGACGACTGGCCTGGGCGCAGATACCGCGGGGAGGGCGCGCCGAGAACGCAGCGCGCCCGGTAAGCCCGCATCTCGGAAACCCGGGTCCGGTAGAGTCCAATGGGAAGAACGTTCACTTCAGCTCCAGCGTGAAGTCAGGGCCGTATGTGACTCAAATATAACAGGTTGGAGAAAGAGAAGAAAGTCGTATGTCGTAAGTCGCAAGTCGTGGGTCGTACGACTTACGACTTACGACTCCCAAACGCCGCTCCACTGTGACTCGTGGCCGTCACCGTCAACAGGAAGATGCCGCCGTCGGCTGAGCGCACCGAGTGGCGGATGCCGGGGCCCAGCGCCGCGACCATCCCGGTCGCCAGCGGCACGGAGGTGTCGCCACGCTCCAGCACGACTGTCCCCTCGAGCACCTGCAGGGTGACCGGGCCGCGTGCCTCATGCTCCCGCATCTCCCCACCGGGCTTGAGGCCCACGAGCGTCATGCTGAGGGGGCCCTGAGGTCCATCCTTGACCAGCGTGCGCGCCGAGCGGGAGGACGCGTCCTTGAGGCTCTCGCGAAGATGGCGGATTTCCTCCGCGAGCGTGAAGGCAAGCACATCACCCGTGAGGGGTCGGTCGACTGAAGACATCGGGGCTCCAGGGCAGTCGTAAGTCCTAAGTCGTAAGTCGTAAGTCGTGAGTCGTAAGACGGGTGGAGCGCAGGTCACAGGCCACACGTCCCAGCCCCCGGTTCGCAGCACAGGGCGCTGAGCGCTAAATGTAGTCGGCTTCGCCGCCCGGTCGCGGGCCGCTGGAAAGCGGTGCATATTCAGGCGTCCCCATGCCTGACCTCCGCAGCCGACTTTCCAGCGGCCTGACTAAACGCTACTCGCTTGACCGGGAACTCGGCCAGGGCGGGATGGCGGTCGTCTATCTCGCCCACGACCTGCGGCACGATCGCGAGGTCGCGCTCAAGGTGCTCAAGCCCGAAATCTCGGCGGAGATCGGCGCCGAGCGCTTCCTCCGCGAGATCAAGCTCGCCGCGGGCCTCACCCATCCGCATATCCTGCCTGTCTTCGACTCGGGCGAGGCCGACGGCCTCCTGTTCTATGTCATGCCGAGCATGGAAGGTCGTTCCCTGCGGGAACGGCTCGACAAGGAACGGCAGCTCTCCCTGCCTGTCGCATTGCGGATCGCGCGCGAGGTGGCTTCGGCGCTCGACTATGCCCATCGGCACAATGTGGTGCACCGCGACATCAAGCCGGAGAACATCCTGCTGCACGAGGACGCGGCCATGGTGGCCGACTTCGGCATCGGGAAGGCGCTTACCAGCGAGGGCGCCTCCCTGACCCAGACCGGCCTCTCCCTGGGCACGCCCGCCTACATGAGTCCCGAACAGGCGGCGGGCGAGCTCGGCACCGACGGCCGCAGTGACCTCTACTCGCTTGGCTGCGTCCTCTACGAAATGCTCGCGGGCGAGCCGCCCTTCACCGGCATCTCGGCGCAGGCCATCATCGCGAAGCGCTTCGTCTCACCCATTCCCAGGGTGCGGACCACGCGTGACGTGCCGGAAGCAGTGGACAGCGCGGTATCCCGCGCGCTGGCGCGCACCCCGGTGGATCGGTT
>DASSOW010000064.1:0-6896 GCA_035700175.1 Gemmatimonadales bacterium
GGATGATGGTCTCGCCACCGGGTCCACCATGCTCGCCGCGGTCACCGCGCTCCGCAGCGCGCACCCGGCACGCATCATCGTGGCGGTTCCGGTCGGCGCAACCGACACTTGCGCCGAACTCAAGCGTGTCGCCGACGACTGTATCTGTGCCGCGACGCCGGAGCCATTCTACGGTGTCGGCGCCTGGTATCTCGACTTCGAGCAGACATCCGACGACGAAGTCCGCCAGCTGCTGCAACTGGCGGCGGAGCAACCCGCCGTCCATGGCGCGAGTGGGCACGGGAGGGCGACATGGCCCTGAGCATCGATCGCAAGGTAGTGCACGCGCTGGAGGAGGCCGCCCACCCCTTTGCCGGCGTGCCCGGCGATTTCGACCCCATCCTTGCCCGCGCCCGCCGGGCCCGGTTCGTCCTGCTGGGCGAGGCATCGCACGGCACCCACGAGTTCTATTACGTCCGCGCCGAGATCACCAAGCGGCTCATCCGTGAAGCGGGCTTCACTTCGGTCGCGGTCGAGGCGGACTGGCCCGACGCTTATCGCGTGAACCGCTATGTCCGCGGCGACTCGACCGACGAGGACGCCACCGAGGCACTTGGCGACTTTCACCGCTTTCCCCAGTGGATGTGGCGCAATGCCGACGTGCTCGACTTCGTAGGCTGGCTCAAGGAGCACAATTCGGACCTGCCGGATGTGTCCCAGGCCGGCTTCTACGGGCTGGACCTCTACAGTCTCCATGCCTCCATCGAGAAGGTGCTGGCGTATCTCGATGACGTAGATCCGGACGGTGCGCGGCGCGCCCGCGCCCGCTACGCCTGCTTCGATCATTTCGGCGGCGATCCGCAGGCCTATGGTTACGCAGCCAGCACCGGCCTGGCGCGCTCCTGCGAGGACGAGGTGGTGCAGCAGCTGGTGGAACTTCGCCGATCGGCGGCACTGCACCGCCGACGCGACGGCCGCGTCGCTGCCGACGAGCAATTTTTCGCCGAACAGAACGCCCGCATCGTCAGTAATGCGGAGGAGTACTACCGCGCCATGTTCGGCGGGCGAGTTGAGTCGTGGAACCTGCGTGATCGCCACATGGTGGACACGCTGAACGCGCTCGTGGCCCATCAGGAGAAGACGCGCGGGCGCGCCGAGAAGGTGGTGGTCTGGGCGCACAACTCCCACCTGGGCGATGCCCGCGCGACCGAACTGGGTGCAGCCGGCGAATGGAACGTGGGGCAGCTGGTGCGTGAGGCACACGGGCATGAGGCGCTACTGGTCGGCTTCCTGACCCACACCGGCACTGTCACCGCAGCGTCAAACTGGGATGCGCCCGCCGAGCGGAAGGTGGTGCGCCCCTCGCTGCCGGGCAGTTACGAAGCGGTGTGCCATGCAACCGGCCGCGCAGGATTCCTGCTCGATCTCCGGGAGCGGAACGATGCAGTGGCCGCGCTGGGGGATGCTCGTCTCGAGCGCGCCATCGGCGTGATCTACCGGCCGGAGACGGAACGGGTGAGCCACTACTTCCGGGCGGTGCTGCCGAGCCAGTTCGATGCCGTGCTGTTCTACGACGAAACCCGTGCTGTCGAGCCGCTCGAACGCACGGCCGGATGGGAGCGGGAAGAGGTGCCGGAGACGTATCCGACGGCGCTATAGGGGCGGTGGAAGGTCGCGAGTCATGCGACTTGTGACCTGCGACATCTGAAGGAGCTCGCACATGAGCGGAACCATGCATGACATCCACCAGGCCACCGTGGAAGTGCACGCGCCGCGCGCCACCCTGCACGGCGACCTCGCGCTCCCCGGGAACGCCCGCGGCGTGGTGCTGTTTGCGCATGGGAGCGGCAGCAGCCGGTTCAGTTCGCGGAATCGTGCCGTCGCGCAATACCTGAACGCGGGAGGGTTTGCCACCCTGCTCCTCGACCTCTTGTCCGCCGACGAGGAGGCGGTGGACCAGGCCACCGGCGAGCTGCGCTTCGACATCCCCTTCCTCGGCAAGCGGCTCACCCTTGCCGCCGACTGGCTCGCCCGCGAGCGCGACACGGCCTCGCTGCCGCTCGGCCTGTTCGGTGCCAGCACCGGAGCGGCCGCGGCGCTCATCACCGCCGCGGAGCGGCCGACGCGGGTCCGCGCCGTAGTTTCACGTGGCGGCCGCCCCGACCTCGCCGCGCTCGCGCTGGGGCGGGTCCGGGCCCCGACCCTCCTGATCGTCGGCGGAGCCGACGAAACCGTGCTGCAGCTCAACCAGGCCGCGTACGACGCGCTCCGGTGCGAGAAGCGCCTGGCCGTCATCCCCCGCGCGACCCACCTCTTCCCCGAGCCGGGCACGCTGGAGGAAGTGGCCCGGCTCGCGCTGGCGTGGATGAGGGAGAAGATCAGTTGAGAGTTGAGAATTGAGAGTTGAGAGTTGGAAATGGGGTTGGCGGATCAACTCTCAACTCTCAACTGCTGTTCTCCCTCCCTGCCCACCACAGCCACCCCGTTCCCACCATCGCCGCGATCGCAGACGACATGAATACGGCAATCTTGGCCGCCGCGAAATCGCTGGCGCGCGGGAATGCTTCACTGGCAATGAACAGCGACATGGTGAATCCGATGCCCGACAGCAGGCCGGCGCCGACGAGCTGCGACCAGGAGTAGTGGTCCGACTTGGTCGCAAATCCGAGACGCACGGCCAGGGCACTCGCTACGGTCATGCCCAGCGGCTTGCCCAGGACCAGCCCCATCACGACGGCCAGCATCAAGCGCTCGTGCCCTTCCAGCACGCTCGCGCTCAGCACCACCCCCGCGTTGGCCAGCGCGAAGATCGGCAGCACGACGTAGTTCGATCGGAGCGAGACGGTGCGCAGCAGGCGGTCGGCCGGCGACTCCAGTGCCTCATGCACCGCGTCGAGCGCCTCCATCGCGGGCGCCGACGGCCCGTGGTGCAGCACTTCCTCGCTGCGCCGCGCCTCGGCCACCAGGATGGCGTTGGCCTGCGCCATCAAGGCGCGGGCGTTGCTCGGGTCGCGCGTCGGAATGAAGATCGCGAGGAGCACGCCGGCGAGCGTGGCATGCAACCCACCAAGCAGGATGGCCACCCAGAGAAGCACGCCGAGCACGAGGTATGGCGTGACCTTGTAGATCCGGACCCGGTTGAACAGTGCGAGGAGGGCCACGATGCCGCCGGCCGCGACCAGATATCCCGGGTGCAGCGCGTCGGAGTAGAAGAAGGCGACGACGAGTATGGCGGCGATGTCATCCACGATCGTTGCCGCCGTGAGGAAGATGCGGAGCTCCACGGGCACTCGGCGGCCCAGCATCGCGATGAGCGCGACGGCGAAGGCGGTGTCGGTGGCCATCGGCACGCCCCATCCGTGGGCCCACGGCCCGGAAGGGAGCACCAGCCGGTACAGAAGAGCAGGAATCAGCACCCCGCCAAGCGCTGCAGCCACCGGCAGCGCCGCGGCTCGGCGGTTGGAAAGATGCCCGGTGCTGAACTCGCGCTTGATCTCGAGGCCGACGACCAGGAAGAAGATGGTGAGCAGGCCGTCGTTGACCCAGCGGATCAATGGCAGCTGAAAGGCGCCGTCACCGAAGCGGACGCCGAGGGTCTGCTGCCAGAATTCCTGGAATGCCTCTCCCACCGGCGAATTGGTCAGCAGCAGCGCCAGGATGGTGGCGAACAGCAGCAGCAGGCCGGCGGCAGGGGCCCAGCGCGCGAAGTCCAGCGCGGCGGTCCGGACGCGGTGGCCCATGGAACCGAGGAGCGCCTCCGAGAAATCGTGCGAGTCCCAGAGGCCCTGGTACTTCCGGCCATTGATGTAGAACGTCGGCGTCAGCCGGACGCCGCTGGCGCGGGCACTCGCGTCATCTTCTTCCACACGCTCGCGGGCGCGCGCGAGCTCGGGCGACTCGGCCAAGGCTGGTTCGTCGTCGAGGTCGAGCTCGCTGGCGACGGCGCGCAGGTCGTCCTCGGTGAGCGTCGGCGATCGCGTCATCAGCGTCACGTGCGCGTCCCAGAACCGGCCCTGCTGCCCCGCCCGCTCGGCCAGCACCGCGGCCCGACGCGCGATATCGACCCCCGGCAGCGGGCGATGCCGGAACACATACCGGAGCCGGTCGCCGAACTCGTCGCGGACCCGGGCGATCCGGTCATTGGCGGCCCGGCAGTAAGGGCAGGCGTAGCTGCCATACTCCACCAGCGTGATGCCGGCGTGAGTGGGGCCGAGAATGTGATCCCGGTCAGCATCGACAGGTGGCAGCAGGCGGTTCACGGAAGGGGCAATGGAGCTCACGGGGTTCCGGGCATGGGTGAATCACGAAAGACACTAAAGCACGAAAGACACGAAAGCACGAAAGCACGAAAGACACGAAAGCACGAAAGACACGAAAGGCACGAAGACAGAAAGCTCGAAAAACCTAACCTGCAGATCAGATCGCCTGCACGAGCGCTGCTGACGGTGCTGTCTTCAGGCCCTTTGGCAGTTCGGGAATTGTTGACCGTCGACAGTTGACCGTCGACCCTTTCGTGCTTTCGTGGCTTTCGTGCTTTCGTGATTCAGAGACGCGGATCGAACCGGAACTTGCGCTCCGAGATCAGCTTGACCTTGGTGAGATCAGGGTGCGCCGGGTTAAGGAGATAATTCCGTTCCTCGGGCATGGGGGCCGCGGGGACACTCAGCGCGCAGCTCTGTCCCCGTGCGAGCCAGGCATCGCCCAGTTCGCGACAGGACGAGGGCGTGGGGCTCCGGGCCCAGCCTGCGGAGAGCCGCGCCTCGTCCAGGATCTCCATGCTCACCGTCTCGGGCATCTCGATGGCCATCAGGACGAGATCGTCCGGCGCGTCGGCGGGATCGAGATGCACCAGCAGCTCCAGCGCGGCCAGTGACGCCGAGCCCGCGGTGTAGATCACCGGCGCGCCGGGGGAATTCCATCGGCCGCCGTAGCGCCGCGCGCCCTCGCCGTCGAGCGCGCGGAAGGCAGCTCGGCAGATGCGGTAGATGGTGATGGGTCGTGAGTCATGGGTCATGAGTCATGACCCGCGACCCGCGACCCGCTCAGCTGAAGATGCCATGTTCCACCCGCCCCAGCACCCGTTCCACCGCGATGGCACCGGCGTCACTGTCCAGCAGGTCGAGTGGGCGTGCGCCGCCCAGGGCGCGGTTGTCCTGCCGCAGCCAGTGCAGCCCCTTCTCGGAACTCCCCAGCGCTTCCTCGGCGCGCGACACCAGGCGCGCAACCCGGGCCAGCCGGTCCGATTCATCCGGCGACAGCCGGCCGCCCGCGGCCCGCTTCCGCTGCAGGGTGCGGGGCGAGCCCACGAGAGGATACAGCTCCCCCGCCGCGATCCAGCGGACGAAGTAGTTGAGCGCCGCGACCGGCAGCCCCGCGCGCACCAGCCGGGCCAGCTCCATCTCGGAGCGGACCTGGTGCTTGAGGACGGGCCGCCCGCCCAGCTTGGCGGCGACGGTCTGTGCGGTCATGCGACGCCTCCTGCGTCAAATGGCGTATGGAAGCTACGCAATTGGCGCAGTCCATGTCAAGCGCCTAGGCGCTGAGCGCTTAGCGCTGAGCGCTTCGAGCTACACGCCCCTCCCGCCCGAACCCTGCCCGCGCTAACATGGCGCATGGCCGACGCCCATCATTTCCTCGCCAACCTCGCGCTGGTGCTGTGCGTGGCGGCGCTCACCACGCTCCTGTTCCGGCGCCTGCGGCAGCCGGTGATCTTCGGCTACCTGCTGGCCGGGCTGATCATCGGGCCCTACATCCCCATTCCCCTGGTCGCCGACCGCGACCTGGTGCCGGTGCTCGCGGAGACCGGCGTCATCCTGCTGATGTTCGCGCTGGGGCTCGAATTCAGTCTTCGCAAGATGATCCGGGTGGGACCGACCGCCGGCCTGATCGCGGTCATCCAGTGCAGCGCCATGCTGATGTTCGGCTACATGGTCGGGCAGGCGTTCGGCTGGACGGTGCTCGAGAGTGTCTACCTCGGCGCCATCATCGCCATCTCGAGCACCACGATCATCGTGAAGGCGTTCGCCGAGGAGAGGATCACCGGGCGGGTAACCGACGTCGTCTTCGGGATCCTGATCATCGAGGACCTGATCGCCATCGTGCTGCTGGCGGTGCTCACCACGCTCTCCACCGGTGGCGAGATCTCGGCGAGGGAACTGGCCCATACCGGCTTCCGGCTGGGCACCTTCCTCGCCGGCTTCATTGCGGTCGGGCTGCTCACGATTCCCCGCCTGGTCCGCTATACCCTCCGCCTGGGGAGCGACGAAACGACGCTGGTGACATGCGTGGGAATCTGCTTTGCCGCGGCGCTGCTGGCCCTGTCATTCGGGTACTCCGTGGCGCTGGGAGCGTTCATCGGCGGCGCGCTGGTGGCCGAGTCGGGCCAGGCCAAGCGGATTGAACACCTGGTGGTGCCGGTGCGTGACGTGTTCGCCGCCATCTTTTTCGTCGCCGTCGGCATGATGATCGACCCCAGGCTGGTGGCCGAGCACTGGCTGGCGGTGCTGGTGGTCACGGCCGTGGTGATCGCCGGCAAGGTGGTATCGGTGGCCTTCGGTGCCTTCCTGGTGGGCTACGGCACCCGCACCTCGGTGCAGTCGGGCATGAGCCTGGCGCAGATCGGAGAGTTCTCGTTCATCATCGCGGGGGTCGGGCTGGCCGCGGGCGCCACCAGGCCGTTCCTGTATCCTGTCGCGATTGCGGTCAGCGCCATCACTACCCTCACAACGCCCTGGCTCATCCGCGCGGCGGCCCCCGCTGCGTCCTGGGTGGACCGGAAGCTGCCCCGCCCGCTCCAGACTTTCGCCACCCTCTACGAGACGTGGCTGCACCGGTTGCAGCATCGACCGACCAGCGGCCGCTCTCCCGTCCGACGGCTGGTGACGCTGCTGCTCGCCGATGCGACGCTCACGGCGGTC
>DASSOW010000065.1:0-4171 GCA_035700175.1 Gemmatimonadales bacterium
GCCGCTGGGTCTTGATGTCGATAACGGAAATGGTGGACGCGGTCTGGTTCGCCACATAGAGGCGCGCCCCCTCGGGGGCGGGCGCCGGCGGCGATCCCGCCGGTGCCCCCGCCATGCAGGCGAGGAGCACCGGAAGGAGTCCGGCTACCAGCAGGAAGCGTCGGGTCATGGCACCGGTTGCGAGTTATGCTTCCGCACGATGAACAGCCCCTCGGCGCCGCTGGTCATCAGCACGTTGCCGCTCTGGAAGAACGGATAGTTGCTCCAGCTGCCGCCGAAGCCGGGCGCATCGGTCCCGATCGGCACGGTGTCAAAGAAGCCCACCTGCCTGGGGTTCTCGCGGTCGCTGATGTCCACCACCCGGAGCCCGCTCTCATAGTTGGACTGGTACATCGTGTTGCCCACAATGTAGAGATTGTGGTCGCTGGACTTGTCCTTGGAGATGTACTGGCCGGCCAGCACCGGGTCGTCCAGCTTGCTCACGTCCCAGATGAGCGTGCGGGTGCCATCCACCAGCCCCTGCAGCTCGTCCAGCTCGTCATCCATGTAGAAGTACTTCTGGTCCGCCGTGAGCCAGCCCTGGTGAGCGTAGCCCACGTTGGGGTAGGCCTGCCGCGACAGCGCCACCGGATTCTTCTTGTCGGTCACGTCAGCGATGCTGAGCGCGGTCTCGGCGGCGTTGAAGCAGATCTGGTGGCCGTCGTACCGCTTGTCGGGACCGCGATAGACGGTGCACTGGGCATCGTGGATATAGCCGGTGCCGGCGCGGCCCGTGGCGGGGTCGGCAAAGCATCCCGCGAACCTGGGGCTGTCGGGCGTGCGGATGTCGATCATGTAGAGCCCGCCGCCGCACGATTCGCCGCCGCCGTTGCTGCCGACCGCGTAGGCATAACCCGAGATCGTGTCGATCACGATGTTATGCACGCTCCAGAGGTCCATGTAGGTGGTGTCGGCGGTAAAGGTCTGCGGTGCCTTGACGTTGCGGAGCTTGGTGAGGTCGAAGACCTGCATGCCGTGGTGCCCCGCGCCGTCCGACACGATGAACGCGTGATTCTTGTAGGTCTTGATGTCGCGCCAGGCCGCCGCGTTGGCGCCCGCGGTCATGGGCAGGTCGCCCACGTTCTTCGGGTTGATCGGATCGGTCTCGTCCACGAACGACGTGCCGTCGGTGCGGCCCACCAGCGCGTAGTCACGCTTGGTCTGCGGATCGGTCCAGCCCCACATGTCGTTGAGGTGGACGCCTCGCTTGCCGCCGATGCTGCTGTTGGGCATGAACGCCATGAGGTCCATGCTGTCGCAGTCGAACAGCCCGACCGTCTTGCTGCAGTCGCGCTTCTTGCCGACCATGGCATCGAGGCCGTAGATCTGGCCGCTCAGGACGTTGCCCACGGTCCAATTGTTGCCGCTCTTGCTCAGCACCGCGACCTTGCCGTCACCGCCGTCGGCAAAGGGCATGGTGACCACCCCGCCATTGGCCCCGACCAGCATGTGGGCGCCGAAGAAGGTGCGGCCCGCTGAGGTGTCAGGCGAAAGCTTGCCCGCCGACGCGACGTTCTCGTCGGCATCGTAGCTCATGCGATAGATGGTACCTGCGCCGCGGCCGGCGCCCGGTGCGCCCACCCAGACCTCGTTGCCCACGAAGGCGATGGACGACCCGAAACGACTTCCGCCCGCTGCATCAAACGCCTGCAGCCGCTCCCGGCTGCCCCAGCGCTTCCGTGCGGTATCGTGGGTGAAGATGGCCACGGCGCCCGCGAAGCCGAACGCCTGCGGCATGCCGACGTAGATCTTGCCGTCCTTGATGGCGACGGCCGTTCCCATGCCGGCGCGCCCGCCGATTCCGGGCATGCTCAGCTTGCCCTCCTGGGCCCAGCCGGTGCCCGCCTTGCGATAGACATAAGCGGTACCGGTGCCGGAGTCGGCGCCGACGGCACCGATCACCATGAGATCACCCTGCATCGCGATGCTGGCGCCGAACGCGGCCTTCTCCTCGGCATCCGCGGGCTGGATCATGGTGTCGAGCGCCCATTGCGAGCCGGAGCGCTTGAAGAGGTAGACCGCGCCCTTGCCGCCGTCGGCGGTGGGAGCGCTGATGACCGCCGAATTGCCGCCCAGCACGATGGACTGGCCGAACCGCCCGGAATCAGCGGGAATGGTGAGCTGCTGCGCCGGCTTCCACTGGGTGCCGGAGCCGGAGAAGACATACACCTTGCCCTTGTTGTCGCCGCTGGAGGTGCTGCTGACCATCAGCGTGCTGCCGTCCAGCGCCACGGCACTGCCGAAACCGTCGGCGCGCGCCGAATCGGGCGCCGCGAGCCGTCCCGCCGCCGTCCACTGGCCGGCGCCGGACGTGCGGTACATGTAGACAAATCCGGGCGCGTAGTCATTGCCGGATTGGCTGACGAAGGCGACCCCGTCGCCCATGGCAACTGCGGAGCCGTAACCCTGCGCGGCCAGCGGGGCCGCTCCCAGGGCAGCCAGCGCCGCGACCAGAAAACCAGTACGACCATGCATGATCATCGCGAGCGACTCCTGAAGGTGAGGTGTTCAGTAGCGACGTAGAACGAGGTGACCAGGTTTCAGTCAGGGTCGCCACTTGCCGCGGGCCACCGCCGGCTGGAACCGGTCGAGCCCGCGCGGGGGGAACTGGAGGGTGGCACCCTTTTCCGCGCTCATGTAGGCAGCCATGAGTATACGCACGACATCCAGTCCGTCGTTGAAGGTGAGCCGGGGCTCCTCCTTGCCCAGGAAGGCCCGGACAAAGTGCCGATTCTCGGCCTCATAGCCGTAGGCGACGGCCTCCTCGGCCACCACGGGCATGAGCCCGGTCTCCGCGTTCTGCTTCTCGACCAGGTCCTCGCCCGCCTTCCCCTTCACTTCCCGGCTGAAGAAGAGCTTGAGCCCGGTGTCGAGGGTGTTCCAGGCCATGGAGTACTCCGGCCCCAGCAGTTCGGCCGAGAGCCGGAGGCCGGCGCCCACAAAGCTCCAGGACGTAGTGGCCTCACCCAGCACCGTCTGGCCGTCACTGGTCTCGAACTCGATGGTGACGCTGGCAAAGTCTTCGGACGGGCGGCGCCGGTAGTCCACCGCCTTCCCCATGGTGCGGCGGAGTTTCCGGGCGTATTCCGGCCGGGACCACTTGAGGCTGGCGATGCGGGCTGAGATGCTGACCGGCCGGACCGAGTCATACGCCTCTCCAGGCCGAGTCAGCAGGTGGCGCACGACCAGAGCCGAATGGCACATCATGTCGTTGAGCACGCCCCCGCCCTGCAGCTTCCCCTGCCAGAACCACGGCATGTGGGGCCCGCTGTGCTCCTCGGCGGCGCGCGCCAGATAGGGGCGGCCGGTGAGCCGGGCGCCACGGGCCCAGAGCAGGTTGCGGCCATGCTCCACCTCGGGCGCAAAGAGCTGGTTCTCGAGGTAGCCGGTCTTGAGCCCCACCCGCTTCACCAGCTTCGTGACTTCCAGCGCTTCGGCCACGTTTCGGGCGAGCGGCTTCTCGCAGGCGAGCCCGGCGAGTTCCCCCTTCCCGCGCGCGATGGTGTCCACGATCTCTTCCACGTTCTCGATGCGCGCCTGGTTGGGACCGCAGAGCCAGATCGCGTTGATCCGGGGATCGGCCACCATCTCGGCGATGGAGCGATAGGGCCTGGCGCGCCCCACGTCCAGCTGCCGGGCATAGCGCGCCGTGGCAGCCGCGTGGTCCTGGTTGGGACTCCACACGCCAAGAACATCGGCGTCGCGGACGCCGGTCCAGGAACGGATGTGGAACTGGGCGTTGAAGCCGCTGCCGATGAAGCCGATGCCGAGGGGAGGGGTCATGGTGAGTGGGTGAGATGGTTGATGGTCGTGGGTCGTGGGTCGTGGGTCGCGGGTCGCGGGTCGAGGGTCGAGGGTCGAGAGTCGCAGTTGACATGTCATTGCGAGCGCCGAAGGCGCGAAGCAACCTTGCAGCCCGAAGGCGATCTCACGAGTGGAGCCACGCCGGGGGCTCCGATGTCGGGCTGCAAGGTTGCTTCGTCGGGCCTTTCAGGCCCTCCTCGCAATGTCAGCCCGTGGCCAGTGCCTTGAGCCTTCTGCCTAATCCCTTAAGCCCTACGCCTTCAACCCCAGCTTCTCCAGCTGCGGTGCCGGGCATCCGTCCCAGCTCTGCCGGTACACGTTCCCCTTG
>DASSOW010000066.1:0-3288 GCA_035700175.1 Gemmatimonadales bacterium
AGCGTGACCAATATCCCGTCTCCCGCCAACGAGCCGGTGCTCGCGTACGCTCCCGGCAGCGCCGAGCGCACGGCGCTCAAGGACACGCTGCGGGACATGGCCGGCGTGGTCGAGGACATTCCCGTGGTGATCGGCGGCGAGGAGCGGCGCGGCGAGGCCACCACCGACCTGACCAGCCCGCACCGGCATCGCCATGTCCTCGGCCGGGTGCACCAGGCGGACCGGAAGGCGGCGGACGATGCGGCCAGGGCGGCCGTCGCGGCGCAGCGGGAATGGGCGTCGTGGAAGTTCGAGGATCGCGCGGCGATTTTCCTCAAGGCGGCGGACCGGCTGGCCGGTGCCTGGCGCCCGGTGCTCAATGCCGCCACGATGCTGGGCCAGAGCAAGACGGTGTTCCAGGCGGAGATCGACAGCGCCTGCGAACTGATCGACTTCCTCCGGTTCAACGTGCATTTCGCGGAGAAGCTCTACCAGGAGCAGCCGGCCAGCTCGCGGGGCATCTGGAACCGGATGGAGCACCGGCCGCTGGAAGGGTTCATCTACGCCATCACGCCGTTCAACTTCACCGCCATCGGCGGCAATCTCCCGACCGCGCCGGCCATCCTCGGCAACACGGTCGTCTGGAAGCCGGCCGCCACGGCGGCCCTCAGCAACTGGCACTTCTTCCGCCTGCTCCGCGAATGCGGCCTGCCGGACGGGGTGATCAACTTCGTGCCGGGGCCGGCGGCCGAGATCTCGGACGTGCTGCTGGCGCACCGGGATCTCGCGGGCATCCACTTCACCGGCTCCACCCCGGTGTTCCGGAGCTTCTGGAAGACCGTGGGCGAGAACATCGCGACGTACCGGAGCTATCCGCGCCTCGTGGGCGAGACCGGCGGCAAGGATTTCGTGCTGGCACACCCGAGCGCCGACGTGAACGCCCTGGCGGTGGGGCTGGTGCGGGGCGCGTTCGAGTACCAGGGGCAGAAGTGCAGCGCCGCGTCGCGGGCGTACATCCCCAAGTCGCTCTGGCCCGGGGTCAGGAAGCAGATGCTCGGACTCATGGAGAGCATCACCATGGGCGACGTCGCCGATTTCCGGCACTTCATGGGTGCCGTCATCGACCAGAAGGCATTCCGGAAGATTTCCGGCTACCTGAAGCAGGCGGCAAAGGATCCCGGCGTCACGATCGTCGCCGGTGGCGGCGCGGACGATCGCGAGGGGTGGTTCATCGAGCCCACGCTGATCCAGACCGAGGATCCGTCCTATACCCTGATGTGCGAGGAGATCTTCGGCCCGGTACTTACCGTCTACGTGTATCCGGACCGGAAGTGGACCGAGACGCTGGCGCTGGTGGACTCGACCAGCCCGTATGCCCTGACCGGTTCCGTCTTTGCGCAGGATCGGGCGGCGGTGGCGGAGGCGAGCCGCGCCCTGGTGAACGCGGCGGGCAATTTCTACGTGAATGACAAGCCGACCGGGGCGGTGGTGGGCCAGCAGCCCTTCGGCGGCAGCCGCGCCAGCGGCACCAACGACAAGGCTGGCTCCATCCTCAACCTGATGCGCTGGGTCTCACCCCGGAGCATCAAGGAGACGCTGGAGCCGCCGGTGGAGTACCGGTATCCGTTCATGGGAGAGGCCTGAGCGGAGGACGGACGGGGCGGACTGGACGGACTAGTCGGATATGTTGTGTTGACGTCCGTCCTGTCCGTCAGGTCCGCCTTGTCCGACCATCAGTGCCCCATCCCGCCCGCCTTGCCCGTTCCGCCCGACCTGCCCGTCCTGAAGAGCAGCAACAGCGGCATCGTGAACACGAACGCCAGCCCCATGGTCAGGAACACCTTCTCGAAGGCCACTACGCTCGCCTGCTGATGCAGCGCCCCGTCCAGCAGGGCGAGCGCCCTGGTGTGCGCATCGGACACCGAGCCACCCAGTTGCTGCATCCGCGCCGTGGCCCCGCCCAGCCAGTGCCGGGTCATCGGCTCGCCCAGGTCAAGGTGCGTCCGCAGCGCCTCACGGCTCTGCTCGGTGAAGCGCGTGAGCAGCGTCGCGGCCACGGCGATGCCGAAGCTGCCGCCCAATTGGCGCGACAGGTTGAACAACCCTGTGCCCTGCGCCAGCTCGTTCGACTTGAGGTCGGCAGCCGCGAGCTGGGAGAGCGGTACGAAGATGAGCCCCAGCCCCACGCCCCGGAACACCATGGGCCAGAAGAGGTCACCCATGCCGATGTCGAGCGTGAAGTGATAGTGCAGCCACATGGCGTACATGAAGAGCAGCACGCCCAGGAAGATCATGAGCCGGTTGTCTACCCTGTTGCTCAGCCGTCCCACGATAGCCATGGTGATGGCGCTCGCGATGGCGCCCGGCAGGATGACGAGCCCCGTGTCCCACGCCGAGTAGCCGAGATCTGCCTGGAGGAACACCGGCAGCGCAAAGACGCTGGCATACAGCCCGAAGCCCAGCACCAGGCCGAACGTCGTGCCCGCAAAGAGCTGGCGGTTCTTGAGGATGCGCAGGTTGACCACCGGATGCTCCGTGGTCCACTCATGCCAGAGGAACGCGATGATCGCGACGCCCGCCACGATGGCTTCGGCGATGATCTCACGGGAGTCGAACCAGTCGTGCGCCTCGCCCCGCTCGAGCAGGACCTGCAGCGCGCCGATGCCGAGAATGAGCAGTGCAAGTCCCAGCCAGTCGACCGGCGTGCGAGTGTCCACGGTATGCTCAGGCTCCGGCACGTAGCGCCAGGTCATGATCGCGGCCATGATCCCGAGCGGAATGTTGATGTAGAAGATCCAGGGCCACGAATAGTTGTCCGTGATCCAGCCGCCCAGCGTCGGGCCCAGGGTGGGGCCCACCATGACACCCATGCCGAAGATGGCCATCGCCTTGCCGCGCTCATGCATCGGGAAGACGTCGAACAGGATGGCCTGCGCCGTGGAAATGAGTGCGCCGCCGCCGATGCCCTGGAGCACCCGCGCACTCACCAGCCACTCCAGTGAATGGGCGTTGCCGCAGAGGAACGACGCTGCGGTAAAGAGGATAATGGAGCCGGTGTAATAGTTACGCCGGCCAAAGCGATCAGAGAGCCACCCGGTGAGCGGCAGGATGATCACGTTGGCCACGATGTAGCCCGTGCTTACCCACGCGATCTCCTCGAGCGTGGCGCCCAGGCTCCCCATCATGTGGGGAATGGCCACGTTCACGATGCTGGTGTCCACCAGCTCGAGGACGCTCGCCAGCACCACCGCGAACGCGATGATATACCGATATTGGAAGACCTCCGCCCGGTCCCTCGGTGCGGGCCGG
>DASSOW010000067.1:0-5923 GCA_035700175.1 Gemmatimonadales bacterium
CGGCATTCTTGCCGATGTTGGCGCCCGGCGCCAGCCCCAGCCCGCCGGCCAGTCCCGAGATCAGGTCGCTCAGGATGTCACCGAACATGTTGGTGGTCACGATGACATCGAACTGCTCGGGCCGCATGACCAGCTGCATGGCGGCGTTGTCGATGATGAGATCGTTTGACTCGATCCGGCCCTCGTACTCCTTGCCGATCTTTCGCGCCGACTCCAGGAAGAGACCGCTCGCCGCCTTGAGGATGTTGGCCTTGTGGACGAAGGTGACCTTCCGGCGTCCATGCGCCAGCGCGTACTCGAAGGCATGCCGCACGATGCGCTCGCAGCCCAACCGCGTCACGATGGCCAGCGATTCCGCTACCGCCCTGGGGTCGTCCCCCACGGGGACATAGTGCTCCACCCCAACGTAGAGCCCTTCGAGATTCTCGCGCACCAGCACGATGTCGACGTGCTCGAACCGCCCGCCCGGCACGATGGTGTGGGTGGGCCGGACATTGGCGTAGAGCTGGAATTCCTTCCGCAGCCCCACATTCACTGAGCGGTAGCCCTCACCCACGGGCGTGGTGAGTGGGCCCTTGAGCGCCAGTCCCGTGCGCCGGATGCTCGCCACGGTCTCGTCAGGGAGCGGGGTGCCGCTCGCCTCGACCGCCGCCATCCCACCAAGCTGCCGGTCCCAGGTAAACCGGGCTCCGGTCGCCTCGAGCGCGGCGACGGCCGCCTCGGTGATCTCGGGTCCGATGCCGTCGCCGGGAATCAGGGTGACGTCAAATGCCATGGGAAAGTCTCAGGGAAAAACCGAGGCTGCGGCACGCTGGGCCGCGATATCGGGGGTCGCGCCGCGCCCAACCGCCAGCGAGCGCCAGACAATGGATGCCCTGCGGGCGTCCACCAGGACGAGGGCAAGATCTGCGCGCCAGTTGCCGTCCGCCTCTCGGGAAAAGCCGAGTGCGGCGGGAACCAGCGCCATGCGCCCGCCCGCCAGTGCGACAAACTTCCGGAGCGGCGCAGCGAGGTTGTCGGGTACCTCCTTGAGCCCCTCGCTCCGGAGCATCGCCTGGCCCATTTCGTCAGGATTGGCCAGCATCCCGCCGGCACGGCGGGAAATTTTCCGGAGTTCGGGCGGAAGCACCCAGTTGATTTCAGGGGAGCGCGCGACCAGCTCGGCGTCCACCAGCGAGTCGGCCCGGCGGAGCGCCGGCACCCGGTCGCTCCAGGGGAGCCACGCGCTGTCGGCGGTGAAGGCCGGGTCCGCCACCACATAGGTAATCGGCAGGATGGAGATCTTCTGCCCCGCCAGCGGCATGACGTTGAGCTGGTGGTTCAGGTACTTGCTCTCCTGGGCACGGAGCGGCGCGGCCGCCGTGAGGAGAACGGTGGCCAGGAGCAGGAGGTGAGGACGATGCATGGGCGGAAAGGTAATAAGATGGACAGATGGACAGATGGACAGATGGACAGTTGGGCCGTCATGGATACTGTCCAACTGTCCATCTGTCCACCTGTCCAACTATTCCAGTGAAATCCCCCCATCCACCACCAGCGTCTGCCCGGTGATATGCCGGGCGGAGTCGGAGCAGAGGAAGCTGACCACGCGAGCGACGTCTTCGGGCTCGGCCAGCCGGCCCAGCACGCTGTGCTTCCGCGCCTTGTCGACCACCTCCGTGGGCAGCATGCTCATGCGCTCCGTGCGGATGAAGCCGGGGGCGACGGCGTTGACGTTGACGTTGGCAGGACCAAGCTCGACCGCGGCGGCGCGAGTGAGACCCTCGACCGCCGCCTTGCTGGCAGCGTAGTTGGCCACACCGAACCCGGGCCGGAGGGTCTGGTGCGCGCTGATATTGACCACCTTGCCCCAGCGCTGCTCCCGGAAGGTGGGCGCCACCGCACGGATGCAGTGGAAGGTGCCGGTCAGGTTGGTGTCCACCACTTCGCGCCAGGCATGTTCGGAGAGCCGCCAGAGCGCGCCATCGTTGGCGATGCCGGCGTTGTTCACCAGGTAATGGATGGCGCCGTGCTTCTTCTTGACCGTGGAGACGAACGCTTCGACCGCGTCGAGGTCACGCACGTCGCACTTGGCGGCAAAGATCCCGACCCCGAAGCTGCTGAGCGAGGTCTCGGTGAGGAGTGCCTGCTCCGTGACGTCCCGCCCGGGCAGGTTCACATAGCAGAACGCGACATTGCAGCCGAGGCGGGCAAACTCGTGGGCCACCGCCCGGCCCAGGCCGGTGGCGCCGCCCGTGATAATGGCGGTCTTGCCCCGGAATCCCTTGGGGATGACTGCCTGGGGCTGCGGCTCAACCAGGGCAGTGGCCCGGGCCTCCGGGGCGTCCCCCTCCCAGTCGGGCTGCTGGCCGAAGCCGTATTGAGGTGGCAGCATGGGGCTGAACGTACGGCAGCGAGGCAGGGCGAGCAAGGCGGCTTTCAGGATGGGCGGGATGGGCGAGACGGGCCGGTGGACCAAGGTCGCTGGCTGCGGGTCGCGGGTCGCGGGTCGCGGGTCGCGGGTCGACCGTGGAGCGTTGACCGATGACCGTTCACCGCCGACCCGCAAGCCCTCAGAACTCCATCACGGCCTCTGCAGGGCAGGCGTCGGGATGCAGCCGGTACGACGTGATCGTCGTCGTCAGCCCTCCCGAGTCGTTGATACGGCGGTCGAGGAGATAGAGGGTATCACGACCGAAAGCCACTACTGGCTGAGCATCGAGCGAATCCGCGAGCGGCAGCTCGACGCACGCCGCATGACTGGCCCGATTGACGAGCGTGAGGTAGCCGCGTGGGTTCACGCTGTGGCGTGCCTGAATGTCGTAGTCCAGGTCCATATGCGTCAGTGCGATCCAGCCGGCTCCGACATCGGCGGCTCCCGTCACGAACGACGCCGAGGCAAACATCTCGGGAAAATCCTTCGCCTTGGCCAGCCGTTCGGCCAGATTCACCGGCGTGCCGCGGCGCAGCCTGGCCGGCACCATGAAGGAGTCGCTCACCTCGCCAGTTGCGCGGACCATCCGCGCCCAGGGATAGCCATCGATCAAGGTCAGGACCGAGTCAGGCCACACCACAACCTGTCCGCTCGAGAAAATGCCATTGAGTGGGCCCCCTTCGACGAACTTGGCCGGCGCCGATCCCAGCGGCGTCAGTGCGCCGCGTGCGCGATCCCACTGGAGCAGAGTTGTTCGACTCGCGAGATTGATGCTCGCAATCCACCCCGTGGCACCGCTCACTTCGATGTCATAGGGATACGATGGTAATGCGACGGCGCCAGCTGGCTGGTCCCCGGCAAAGCGCACGATCCGTTGCGCCATCGCATCCAGCACAGCGATCGAATCCCCGCCCAGACGCGCCATGCGAGTTGGGCTCTCGAATTCTCCGGGGCCTTGGCCCTTCCGGCCTACGATGTGGACAAACCGGCCATCGGCTGCGTAGCGCGTAGCCTGGTCGGCCCCGTTGTTAGCGATGTACCATGACCCGTCGCTGGCATGGAGCAGCCCGCTCGCGCGAGCGATGGGGTCCCCCTCAGGCTCGACCAGCACCACGGCAGCGATGCTGTCCAGGACCACGCCGTGTACCTGTGGCGTCGCATCGGCGCACGCCACGCTGCCAAGGAGCACGAGCAATAGCCAGTCGCACTGCAACCACATGTTTCTCTCCTGTCTCGAGAACAGGCCAGCAGATCCTTCCTGCCCATCCCGTCCATCCTGCCCATCTTGCCCATCCTGCCCATCCCGCCCATCTCGCCCATCCAGTCATTCCAACGCCCTGAGCGCCGCCTCCTCGACCAGGTGCAGGCGCTCGCCCGAGGCGCGGTCGTCCGCACTGTTGTCGGTGTTGAGCACGGCGATCACCGCTCGGCCTGAGGCCGGATTCAGGAACAGCAGCGAGCGGAAGCCCGCCTGGTATCCGGTGTGCCCCACGATGGTGCTCTTGCCGCGGTGATAAACGAAGAAGCCCATCCCCATCCAGTTGTCGCTGCCGGCGTTGTATTCATTGCCGGAGATCCGGTGCTTCGGTTCCCACATGGAGCGAAGTGCAGAGGAAGGCAGCAGCTTCTGCGACAACGCCGAGTCGCCCCTGGCGATCGCCGAGAGCACGCCGATGTAGGTGGCGAGGTCACGAAGGGGTGCGTTCCAGCCGCTGTTGGGCACGGTGATACCGGGATCGAACTCGCGGGGGTTGGCGACGGCGGAGTCGCGGCCGGACGCACTGTCGCGCTGGACGGTGTAGTTGCCGGAGCGACGCGCCGCCAGATACCACGGCGAATGCCGGAAGAAGCTTTCGGTGAGCCCCAGCGGCTGGAAGATGTTCTTGTGGATGTAGCCTTCCCACGGATCGCCGGTGACGCGCTCGATCACTTGCGCGAGGAAGACGTAACCGGGGTTGGAGTAGCCATAGCGCGAGCCGGGTCGGAAGCGGAGCGACATGTACGGCATCATGGCCACCAGCTGGGACCATGCCGTGGGCTCGAACGGCTCCCAGCTCTCGTAGCGGCGCCAGGGAAAGGTGGGGTTCTGGAAACCGCTGCTGTGCGAGAGCAGCGTCCGGATGGTTACGCTGTCAATGGAGCCATAGGGATCGTGGACCTGCCGGAGCTCCGGCACGTATTTCACGATCGGGTCGTCCAGCGCGATCTGCTTCTGCTCCGCCAGCTGCATGATGGCAATCGCGGTGAGCGTCTTGGTGATGGAACCGTAGTGGAAGACGACGCCCGGCCCGACCCGCAATTTCGATTCGCGATCGGCCCAGCCCTGGTCATCCCGCGCCGTGATCTTCCCGTTCTCCACCATCACCGCGCTCCAGCCAACCACGCCATCGGCGCGCGCGAGGGAATCGAGCTGGCTAGTGAAGGCCTGCCAACGCTGGTGGGCTGAAACAGACGAGGCCAGCAAGAGCTCGATGATAAGGACCAGCCGGTACATGGAAGCTCCAAAGGGTCGCGAGTTGAGAGCCGAGACGTAGCTGCAGAGCCCAGACTCGCGACAATATAGACCTCTCCTCTTGCAGAAAGCAGAACCCCACACCCGCAGCGCCATGGTGCGGGTATGGGGTGTCCTATGCTGCGGCAGGTGCTACAGCGCGATGACGCTGCCGATGCCGTCGGGTGACGGAGCCAAGCGAGCAAGCGCGTTACGCGACATCCTGAACTGCGCGACAACCGCGCCATCGCAGTTGAGTACTTGGATCATTTCCCGCTTCGCGTTGACACGTACCTGAGCAGCTGCTTGATTGCCGGCAAGCCGCTCAGAGGTCATGCCGCTTCGGGCTAAGTCTCTTGCCGCCTTGTAGAGCATCGCAGTGGTGCCACATGCCCAATGAAGGAGCCGGCACTCGCTGGCTTGCCAGTTGCCATGGCACGAATTAAAGACATGGCAGTCATAGCAGTCACCGCCCTCAGTACATCCGGTCAGATTCCAGAAAGAATGCTCCATCCCGTATCCCCGGTCCATCTGGCCGCACGTATCACAATTTCCTCCGACCTTCTGGTTAGGTTGTACCTGAGCCACACTCATGGACGGTAGCACACACATCAGGAGGAAGAAGAACGCTGCGAGCGGAAGCCACTTTCTTCGAGTGTCCGGCAACATGACGACCTCCTCATTTCGGGAGAACAGAGCGCTTGACACCCGAGCCAAGCGCAAATAGCTACCGGACTAGGCCAAGGCGAAGTACGGCAAGCTGCGTCGCACCCAAACTATCTGGTAGGAGCTGAACAACCGCCGGTCCCGGCAGGAACTGCCCAAATAGACCCGGTAGCCACGCAGAACCAAGAACAGCATCGTGTTCGGTATCGAATACCACAAGCCTACTTCGCATTGCTTCGGTAAGCGACAGCGCGCTGAGCGGCTTCCCTTCGCGGCCGTCGCTCCCGAGTAATGCCGACGCGCTCCCTGGTCGTGGTTCATCCTGGATCAGGAGGAGAACGAGCCCATGCTCT
>DASSOW010000068.1:0-13877 GCA_035700175.1 Gemmatimonadales bacterium
CCAAGCATGGATTCCGCGCCCGCATGGCCACGCGCTGGGGCCGGGCGGTGTTGTCGCGCCGGCGGAAGAAGGGGCGCAAGCGCCTCACGGTGTCGCTGCCGTCCAAGCACGGGAGCGCCTGACGGCGTCTGAGCGTCTCGCCCGGGCCGCTCGGCTCGGGCGGGCCGCCGACATTCGCCGGTGCCTGGCCAAGGGGCGGCGCCGGCGGTTCGAGCACCTCGAGATGATCTGGGCTGACAATCAATCGGGCCACCCGCGTCTGGGACTCATCGTTCCGAAGTTTGGGGCGAACGCGGTGGCCCGTAATCGTTTGCGGCGGCGCCTGAAGGAAATCTGGCGCCGGGAGGTGCAGCCGGTGCAGCCTGCCTGGGATCTCATCGTCCGCATCCGGCGCGAGGCCTACGGAGTGGGCTTTGCCGATCTCCGCCGCCAGCTGCTGGGCTGGCGCGATGCGGTGATCACCGGGCGGTGAGCGATGCCGGAGCTGCGACAGGTGCCGCGCCTTGCCCTCGCCGGGCTCATCCGCGGCTACCAGCTGGTCATCTCACCGGCCCTGCCCGCCGCCTGCCGCTTCACGCCCACCTGCTCCCAGTACGCGCTGGAGGCAGTGCGACGCTACGGCGTCCTCAAGGGCTCCTGGCTTGCCGCGCGGCGCCTCGCCAAGTGTCACCCGTTCCACGAGGGCGGCACCGATCCTGTTCCCTGAACCTGTGACCTGACAAGACATGGACCGTCGAGTCATCTGGGCAGTGGCGCTGATGATGCTTGTCGCGCTGTTGCCTACGTTCTTCTTCAAGCGTCCGGCTGTGGACGCGGGTCGCGAGTCACGAGTCGCGGGCCCCGTGACCGGGGACTCTGTACGCCTGGCCGGCGACTCGGCAGGACTCAGCACTGAGCAGGTAATGCCGGGCGATTCCGCGATTCGTGACTCGCGACCCGCGACTCGCGACCAGGCCAGCATCCCCGCCGACACCGTCGTCGTCACCTCGCCCCTCTACACCTACCGCTTCTCGACCCGTGGTGCGGCCATGGTCGGCGCCGAACTGGCCCGCTACGGCAGCATGGCGCAGGGCGATTCGGGACGGGCGCAGCTGATCCGGCCGGGTGAGCAGCTCTACGCGCTTGCCATTGCCAGTGGCAACGACACGATGTCGCTCGCCAACTGGAACTTCACCCCCTCGGCGCGGCAGCTGACCGTGGGTGACGGGCCCGCGACGCTGACCTTCAGCGGCAGCAACGGCAATGTAAGCGCGAGGATCACCTACACCTTCCGTGCGGGGTACGGCTTTGACGTCGAGGCCCAGGTGGGCGGCGTCGGGGCCAACGGTGGCCTTGCCATGATCGGGCTGGGTACCGGGCTCCAGAATACCGAGAAGGACTCGGCCCAGAACTTTACCAAGTACGCCGTGGTGGTGAAGAACAGCGGCGCCGACCGGACCGACTTCCGCTCGCTCGATCCGGGGGAATCCAAGGTGCTGCCCGGCCCCTTCGAGTGGGCGGCGGTCAAGTCCAAGTACTTCGTGGCCAGTCTCTTTGCCTTCGATAGCAACTCCACCACCGGCCGGCTGAGCGGGGTGACCGCGGCGGCGCCGGCCACCGGGCCCAGCCATCCCAACGCAGTGCGGGTGCGCGCGACGATGCCCGTGCCGGCTGCCGGCATCATCCGCTTCAGCGGGTACGTGGGGCCGATGGAGTACGACCAGCTCCGCGCCATCGGCCACGATTTCGATGACGTGAACCCGTACGGCTGGCCTGGCGTGCGGACCGTGATCCGCTTCTTTGCGGTGCCGGTGCGCTGGCTGCTGGTGCAGATGCACAGCCAGCTCAACCTCACGTACGGCGTGGTGCTGATCCTGTTCGGCATCCTGGTGCGGCTGCTGCTCTGGCCGCTCAACCAGAAGGCAATGCGCGCCAACATGCGAATGCAGGAGCTGCAGCCGGAGCTCAAGGCGGCGCAGGAGCGCTACAAGGACAACCCGCAGCTGCTGCAGCAGGAGATGTTCCGGCTCTACAAGGAATACGGCGTCAATCCCATGAGCGGCTGCTGGCCCATGATGCTGCCGATGCCGATCCTCTTTGCGCTCTTCTTCGTGTTCGAGAACGCCATCGAGCTCCGGGGCCAGGCTTTCCTCTGGCTTCCTGACCTGGCCCAGCACGACCCTGTTTACGTGATCCCCGTGCTGATGGGACTCTCGATGTGGGCGGTGAGCAAGGTGGGTCAGATGGGCATGCCGCCCAATCCGCAGATGAAGATGATGCTGTACATCATGCCGATCATGATGACGTTCTTCTTCTTCCGGTTCGCTGCGGGCCTCAACCTCTATTACCTGGTGAGCAATCTTGCCAGCATCCCGCAGCAGTGGATGCTAGGCCAGGAGCGCAAGCGCCGCACGGCACGGGCGATCGTGAATGTGACGACGGAGGGGAAGGCGGGAAGGCGGGAAGGCGGGAAGAGGGGTCGTGGGTCGTGAGTCATGGGTCATGGAGTTTCGCGTCCCACGACTCATGACCCACGACTCATGACCCGTGCTTTCCGACCCCATCACCGCCCTCGCCACGCCGCCCGGCCGGTCGGCGCTGGCGTTGGTGCGGCTGGCGGGACGGGGCGCGTTCGACATCGCGGCGCAGGTAGTGAAGGGCTTCCGGCCCGAACCACGGCTGGCCCAGCTCGCCACCTTCGTTAACGCCGCCGGCCATCCGATCGATCGCGGCATCTACATCGTCTTTCCAGCACCCCACAGTTTCAGCGGCGACGACACGGTGGAGTTCACCTGCCACGGCGGCCTCAGTGCGCCGGCCCAGTTGCTGGCTGCATTGCAAGCCGCCGGCGCCCGTCCTGCCGCGCCCGGAGAGTTCACCCGTCGCGCGGTGCTCAATGGCCGAATGGACCTGCTGCAGGCCGAGGCGGTCGGCGACCTGATCGATGCCACGGCGCCGGCCCAGGGCCGGGCCGCGCTGGCCCAGCTCGAAGGCAACCTCTCCCGCCGCATCCAGCAGCTGCGAGAACAGCTGATGGAGCTCGAGACCCTCCTGGCATACGACATCGACTTTCCCGGTGAGGATGACGGCCCGGTTGCGCCGGAGCGGATCCGCGATGCGCTCGCCCGTGCCGCCCGGCAGGTGGAGCACCTGCTCGCGACGGCCCCCGCCGGCGAACGACTCCGGGAAGGCGCGCTGGTGGTGATTGCCGGCCGGCCCAACGCCGGCAAGTCATCACTCTTCAACGCCCTCCTGGGTAGTGACCGGGCGCTGGTGACGGAAATCGCCGGCACCACGCGCGATGCCATCGAGGCACACCTGAGCTTTCACGACTGGCCGGTGCGACTGGTGGACACCGCCGGTCTCCGCCGCACCGACGACCGGATCGAGGCGATGGGCGTAGAGGTGAGCCGGCGCTGGCTCGACGCCGCCGACCTGGTGCTGCTGTGCGTAGAATCCGGAGTCGAGCTGAGTGAGGAAGAACACGAGCTGCTGGCGACGCGCCCGGTGCTGCTGGTGCGGACCAAGTCGGATCTCGTGCCGGCGGCCGGAGGCGTGTCGGCACTGACGGGAGAAGGACTCGACCGGCTTCGGCGTGAGGCCGCGGAGCAGCTCTTCGGCAGCCGGATGAACCTGGCCGACCTGGAGCCGGGGCTCACCCGCGAGCGGCACCGAAACGCGCTTGGCGCAGCGGGGGAGGAATTGGCGGCGGCCCGGCCGCACCTCAGTCGCGATGGCGACGCGACACTGGCATCACATCACGTGCGCAGGGCCATCCTCGCCCTGGATGAACTCATCGGCACTGTCGACATCGAGCAGGTGCTGGACCGGGTGTTCGCGGGGTTTTGTGTGGGGAAATGAGATGGGCAGGATGGGCGGGATGGGCGAGATGGGCAGGTCGGCGCTAACCCTGCATCACCCGCCCATCCCGCCCATCCCGCCCATCCCGTCTCATCACCGGATGCTCCACATCACTGAGATCCAGGCAATCCCACCTCACCCGGATCGGGTCGCGGGTGCGGCCGAGGAGGATCCGGTTGAACCTGACCGAGAGCCTCTCGAGCATGGCGTAGGGCCCCAGATGGAATTCCTGCACCACGCATTCAAGGTCCACGCGCTCGGCCAGGACGTCTTCGATCCGGCCCACTGGCTTGCCGTTCGCATCGTGCACCTTGCGGCCGATCAGCCGCTCGAGATGGACCTCTCCCGCGCTCATCGGCGGCTCCCGGGAATCCGCTCCACCACGTGCTGTCGCAGCCATGCTTCGAGCACGTTCACGCGGGTCTCTTCCACCGCTTCATCCACCGTCACTTCCAGCGTCACGCCGCGCACCCTGGTCCACGGAATCCGGTACGACTCATGGTGCACGGGCGCGAGCCGCTGGGCCATGCGCGACGCCCAGCGGCCGATGCGCGCGCCGAGCCGGTGGGCCAGCGTTACGGCCCCGACCTCCAGGTAGAGCACGCGGGGCGGTCCGGCCGAACCGTATTCCAGCACCACACCATCCACCTTGCCCATCTTGTGGCCCTGTCGGTCGAGCAGTTGCTTGTCCAGTACGTCACGCACGAGCAGCATCTCAGCCTCCCTTCAGCAGCAAGGGCACGGAGACGAGCGCGAGCACAAAGGCCAGCGCGGTAATCAGCGCGACCATCGTGTTGCTGAACCATCCGTTGCCGTAGTCACGCATGTATCGCTTGTCGTTCATGATGATGAGCATCGGGCCCACGACGATCGGCAGCGAGGCAGCACTGAAGACCATCGAGATGTTGGTGAGCTTGAGGATGTCCACGCCGGCGAGCGCGGGAATGGTGGCCAGGGCGATCATCACCGTGTAACTGAGGCTGAATCGCGCGTCTTCGGCGGGCGGAAGGTTCTCGCTCCACTGCCAGCCCAGCCCCTGCGCCAGCATGTAACTCGAGGTGAGGGCAATCTCCTGCGCCGCGCCAAAGCAGGCGATACCGAGCGAGGCGACGAACAGCGGGAATCCCCACGAACCCAGCGAGGTGGTGAGCAGGACCGGCATCTGCTCATAGCTCTCCACCTTGACGCCAGCCGGATGAAAGACCAGGCCGGAGAGCACCAGCGCGCCGATCGCCACGATGCCGCCAAATCCCATCCCGAAGCCGGCCGTAACCCGGTTGATCCTGAGGTGGCTCACGTCCCACTGGTCCTCGACTGCTCCCGCGGCGTAGAACGCAAAGAGATAGGGACTGATGGATGCGCCCAGGATGCTGACGGCCAGGAACCAGTAGTGGGCCGAATCCTGTGATGGCAGGTGGGGGATGGCACCGCGTGCCACGTCGCCCAGTGGAGGATGGAGCTGCAGCGCACCGACCACGAATGCGAGGGTGACGAGCCCCAGCACCGACACCCCCTTCTCGATCAGCCCGAAGGTCCCGCGCCAGAGCAGCAGCCACGCCACAAGGGCAACAGGAATGGCCCACCACCGATAGCTCACTCCGCTCACGAGCTGGAGTGCCAGCCCCACGCCCCCTATCTCCGCGGCGAGCACCAGGAATGAGACGAGCAGCATGACACTGATCGCGACCAGATAGAACGGGAACCCGAACCGTTCGCGCACCGCGTCGGCCACCGTGTGCTTGCTGATGGCGGCCAGCCGGCCGGACATCTCCACCAGGAAGGCCAAGCACGCCGCGCCGAGCACAATCGACCAGATGAGCTCAAAGCGGAAATCGGCGCCCGCCTGCACGGCGGTGGCAAGCGACCCGGCCTCGAGAAAGCCACCGATGCCGGTGACGATGCCGAGGGCGATTTCAAGGATGCGTTTCATGGGAGTCGTGAGTCGTGAGTCGTGAGTCGTGGGTCATGAGTCATGAGTCGTGAGTCGTGAGCATCGTTGGCATGACCCATGACCCATGACCCATGACCCATGCCCCATGCCCCATGACCCGTGACCCATGACCCGTGACCCGTGACCCGTGACCCGTGACCCATGCCCCATGCCCCTCATCGAATCCCATACAAATACGCCGCGATGTCGCGCGCGTCGCGCTCGCTCACGCCGAGGTCGGGCATGGCCGTGAGACTGTCGGTCTCCCGCGGGAACCGGATCCAGCGCACCAGGTTGGACGGCTGATTGGGCAGCACACCGCCGATGTACATCTGGTCGGCGAGGCCCGCGAGGCGGGGCCCGACCCGGGCCTGCGGCCCTGCGACGCCTGGAATGATGTGGCACGACTGGCATCCGTACGACGTGATGAGCGCGGGCCCGCGCGATGCATCTCCCACCCATTCCCAATGCCGCGGCTTGTCACCAGGGCGCTGTGCGCATCCGGTCGTCCCGGCCACCGCGATCACCAGGATCGCGAAGAGCAGTACGTAGTGCGCCGCTCTCATGTGCACATGTCCAGGAAGAACACCGGCAGCCACTGGGCGATGACCACCACAGCGAACAGCACAGCCGAGGCGATGCCGAGCCAGCCAAGCAGGCGCACGCGCGAGGTCCGATCGCCTGCATTGCCGGGCTCGTGCACCCCGACGCTGTGCAACTGTCGCCATGCCATCACGCCGGCGCCCAGCACCACCAGCAGTGTCACCACCCGTACGACGTGCAGGGACGATCCCGGGTTTGTGCCCGAGCGACAGAGCTTGTCCACCACGGCATAGCCGGCCTGCATCCCGGCCAGCATCGCAACCGGCGGCAGGAGCACCCCGAGCGACTGGGCGACGATGTGCCGCGCATCGGGGATGCTGGTGCTGGTGTCGGCGGCGTGTGTCATCAGTGCAGCCGGGGCGAGAAGAAGACCAGAAGCGAGAGCAGGATCCATCCGCCGGTCAGGAAGTACCAGTACAGGCAGCTGTCGTCCACGTCACCGAAATGCTTCGGCTCGACCGGACCGCGATAAAGAATTGCCACGACCGTCGCGCTCTCGAACACCTGCGTCACCAGCAGCGTGGAGTGCGCCACGAGAACGGCCCATGCCACCGATCCATAGGCGGTGCTGTCCCATCGGGCATTGAGCGCCTGAAATTCGTACCAGCGGAGGACGCAGAATGCCACGGCAAAGATGCCTGACAGCAGCATGCCCAGGCGGGCGCCCCGCAAGTCCAGCCGCCGGGCGGCGCGTGAGGTCCAGGCCATCACTGGAACGCTGGCCAGCATGACGGCTATCTGGATGAGCGGGATGGTGATCGAAGGCAGCGGTGTGCCTGGCGGCGGCCACCGGGGGAAGTTGCGCTGCACATAGATGTATGCCACCACGCAGACCACGAGCGTGAGCCCCTCGGCGGTCATGAATCCCAGCGTGCCCCACCAGGTGATGGCGCGGTGCCCGAATGCCGCCGAGGGTAGCGCGGCGACGTCGATATTGGCTGCGGGCTCGCGCGTCATGACGTGCCCTCCGTGACGATTGGATCGCCCGGCTTGGGCTTGGGCCAGCCCCACGCAATCAGCGGCGCGGCAATGAGCACGGCGCCGATCACCATGGCCCACGGCGTATACACGAGCGCGATGAACGTGATGCCCGTGGCGAGCGCGGCAAGCAGCGGCCAGATCGTCGGATCTGGCGTGCGGTGCCGGTGGTCCGGCTCGGCGTCCAGCAAGGTGGTGATGAGGAGCTCGCGCTGGTCGGTGCGCAGCCCCGTCACCACCGGCTGCTCCGCTGAGCGATCCCACAGGGCGTAGCGCCCTTCCACCACCGGCAGCTCGGCAAAGTTGTACGGCGGCGGCGGCGAGCTCACCGCCCACTCAAGCGTGGAACTGGTTTCCCACGGATCGTCGGGCGCGTGAGGGGCCGCGGCGAGTGTCCGGGCCACATTCACCAGGAAGACGATCACGCTGGCCGCGATGGTGACCGCGCCAAGCGTAGCCAGCAGGTTGAGGTCGCCCCAGCCGGTCTCGGCGATGTAGGTGTACACCCGGCGCGGCATTCCGTTCAGGCCGAGGAGATGCATCGGGAAGAAGGCAACGTTCACGCCGATGAAGAACAGCGCAAAGTTCCAGCGCCCCAGCGTCTCGCTCAACATTCGACCACTGAACTTGGGGAACCAGTAGTAGAAGGCGCCCCAGAGCGGGAAGACGGCGCCGCCCAGCAGGACGTAATGCAGGTGGGCCACGATGAAGAAAGTGTCATGCACCTGGCTGTCGAACGGCACCGACGCCACCATCACGCCGGAGAGCCCGCCGATGATGAAGACAAGAAAGAATCCCAGCATGAACAGGAACGGCGTCTGGAAACGGGGACGGCCTTCCCAGATCGTGGCAATCCAGCAGAAGAACTGCACACCGGTGGGGATGGCGATCATGGCGCTCGCGGCGGTGAAGAAGCTGGCGCCGATCTGCGGGATGCTGGTCACGAACATGTGGTGCACCCAGAGGGCAAAGCCAAGGAAGCCGGTGACGATCAGTGCCGCGACCATCGCAGGGTAGCCGAAGATTTCCCGCCGAGTGAAGGTGGAGATGATCGTCGAGACATAGCCGAGCGCGGGAATGAAAATGATGTAGACCTCGGGATGCCCGAAGAACCAGAACAGGTGTTGCCAGAGCAGTGCGTCGCCTCCCTCCGCCTGGTTGAAGAACTGGGTCTGCATCAGCCGGTCCATGGCCAGGAACTGGCTGTCGACGGCTATCCACGGCATGGCGAAGAGGATCATGAAGGCCATGATGAGCATGGACCAGACGAAGAGCGGCATCCGGTTGAGCGACATGCCGGGGGCTCGCTGCTTGAAAATCGTCACGATGATCTCGATCGCGGCGATGATGCCGGCGATCTCGGTGAACGTCACCGTCTGGGCCCAGATGTCCATCCGCTTGCCGATGCCGAACTCGGGACCGGAAAGCGGGGTGTAGGCAAACCACCCGGCGTCGGGACCGGAGCCAAGGAAGAAGCCGCTATAGAGGAAGAGCCCGCCGATCAGGTAGACGTAGTAGCCGTAGGCGTTGAGCCGGGGGAACGCCACATCGCGTGAGCCGATCATCAACGGCACGAGATAGAGACCCATCGCCGTCATCACCGGCACCGCGAAGAGGAACATCATGGTGGTGCCGTGCATGGTGAACAGCTGGTCGTACAGGTCGGGGCCGACAACATGATTTTCGGGCCGGGCCAGCTGCATCCGGATGACCGCGGCCTCGAGCCCGCCCAGCAGGAAGAAGGCAAACGCGGTGATGACGTAGCGCTTGCCGATCGACTTGTGGTCCACGCTCGTGAGCCAGCCAACCAGCCCGGGCTTGTCGGCCCAGACTTCATGCAGCGCCTCCCGGAGTGCTGTCGGCGCCTGGCCGGATGCGGTCGCGGTCATCGGAGGGTTTCCAGGTAGGCCAGCAGGGCCTGCAGGTCGCCGGGCGTCAGGTGGTTAGGCGGCATGTCCACGCCTGGCTTGATGGACTGGGCGTCGAGCACCCAGCCGGCCAGGTTGCCGCGTGTATTCTGGAGCAGGCCGGCGCCGATGGTGCGCCGGCTGGCGAGATGGGTCAGGTCAGGCCCGATGGTCGCGGCTGCCGGTGTGCCGCGGACCGCGTGACAGAGCGCGCAGGCATTCTCGAGGAACACCTGCCTGCCGCGCATGGTGACGGAGTCAGTGGGCACCGCCGAGGAGGCAACCTGTCCGGCATACCAGCGGTCGAAGTCCGCTCGCGAATCAGCGACCACCAGCAACGCCATCTTTGCATGCTGTTGGCCGCAGAACTCGGCGCACTGGCCCCGGTACACCCCGGGAGTGGCGGCCTGGAGCCAGATGCTGGTGCGCTTGCCCGGGATCAGGTCGCGCTTGCCGGTCAGGTCGGGGACCCAGAGACTGTGAATCACGTCGTTCGACCTGAGGCGGACCAGGACCGGCGCGCCAGCCGGGATGTGAATTTCATTGGCAGTGGTGATCCGGGCGGGGAGCGCAGGCGCGAGGTAGCGCACTTCCCACCACCACCGATGCCCGATCAGCTCGATTTCGAAGGCGCCTCGGCGCGAGGCACCGAGGGCGTGCCCGACAGAGAAGTCGAAGACGAGGTACACGAAGAGGATGAGCAGGGTGGCAACGGCACCGGCCGCAATGGCACGGGTCGCGCCCCGCTTTCGGGTGGGCCGCTCTTCGAACTCGGGGCTGGATGGTCGCCGCCGGAAAGTGCCGTAAAGGAGGGTGCCGATGACCACCACGAATACGGCAGCCGCAATCCAGAGCATGAATACCCAGAGCCCGTAGATCCTGGCTGCGTCGGGTCCCGCAGGCCGAAGGGCAGACTGCAGCCAACCGGCTGAGGCCGCCAGTCCGACCTGAGTCTCATACCCACCAGGGCCACGAGCCACACGCGCCTCCATCCGGCGCACCGCCCACGATCAGTGCAACATCTGTCTGGAGCAACGGTACGGGGCGGCGGGGAGGGGGTGCCGTGATGGGTAGCACAGGTCGCGGGTCGCGGGTCGCAGGTCGCAGATCACGAGTCTTGCGACCTGTGACCTGCGACCGCCTGTGACCACCCGCACATCTGCCGCTCAGGAACACTGGTACTCTCGTCCAATGAAGAGCCCCTCTTCCGCCGCTGGGCCGGCAGACCGGGAGCACGAATCCGCCCGGGAGGCAGAATCGGGCACACGCCTCTCGGCCAGCCAGATCCATGACAACGTGATGAGCCAGGCGAACGAGGAGCTGGACCGGGCTGCCAGTTCGCTGTTTATCTCCTCGCTTGCCTCGGGCCTCGCCATCGGCTTCAGCTTCCTGGGCGGGGCGTACGCCAGCTCGGTAGTCAGTCCTGCACATGCCGGCGCGGCCATGGCCGCGGCGTATCCCCTCGGTTTCATCCTCGTGATCATGGCGCGGAGCGAGCTCTTCACCGAGAACACGCTTACGCCGGTCCTCCCGCTGCTCCACCGCCGCACCGCCGAGGCGCTGGTGAAGATGCTGCGGGTGTGGGTCATTCTCCTGGGCGGCAACCTGCTGGGCACGCTCGGGTTCGCCTGGCTCATGGCGCGGACGCCGGCGCTGTCGGCCCCATTGCGGCAGGTCATGCTCCACGTGGCGGACCAGGGGACATCGAGCCCGTTCCTGCTCACGCTGTACCAGGCAATCTTCGCGGGGTGGCTGATCGCCCTGCTGACGTGGGTGCTGGCGTCCACCCACCGGACCGGTGCCCAGCTGGCGCTGATCTGGCTGCTGACCGCACCGATCTCGGCCTTCGGGTTCAAGCACTCGATCGTGGGTTCGGCCGAGGCGTTCTATCGCGCGTGGTCCGGGTCGTCGGGCTGGGGAGCGACGGCCGGATTCATCGCGGCCGCTGTCATCGGCAATACGATTGGCGGGGTGCTGCTGGTGGCGCTACTGAATTACGGGCAGGTAGTGACGGAGCGGCATGACAAGGGGCAGGTCCAGACGGAGGTGGCGGAGACGTAGGGGCCCGCTTTGTCGGCCCCGGCAAGCCGGGCCCCTACGCCGTGCGCATCCCCCTCGATGCCTCTTCCGCCGCGGCGATATCCTCCGCGCTGGCGCGCAGGGCGGCGGCGATGCCGAGGTCGCGGACGATGGCGTCGGCCATGCGCCAGCCGAGGTAGTAACCGGAGCGTTCCGGGAGGACGCGGCCATTCACAAGACGGGCGGAGGGGCTCATGCCGCCGGTGAGGTAGCGAAGCCGGAGTCCCAGTCCACGGAAATCGAGTTCGGGGCCGGTAATGCGGCGGAGCAGTGATTCCATTTCTCGCAGCCGGTTATACTGGCGCCGGGCGTAGCCGAAGTAGTCGGCCGCGGCAAAGCCCGGTGCAACCTGCTGCGCGGCGTGTACCGCGAGTCCTTCATTGACCAGCAGCTCACGCAGGGTAGCCCGGCTACCGGTGGCCCAGTAGTCGTAATATCCGGCGTTGTCTTCCACCAGCCGCCGGATTTCGCTGGCACTGGTGGGTGAGGTATAGCGCACCACGTGTGCCAGCTCGTGCGCCAGCCAGACCGGGATCAGCTCCGGCGAGAGCCCCATGCCGTAGGTCTCGGCGTTGGGACGTCCGGTGAAGTGCTCCACGCAGATGAAGGCCGCGCCGCGCCCGTCAATGACCAGCTCGCCGGCGTTGGCGCCGCCCATTCCCACCATGAGATAGACATCGGCAGGGCGATCGAGCTGCAGCAGCTTGGCGGCTGCCGCCGAGGCATCCTCGGCGATGGCCTCGAGGTTATGCGACGACATGACGGCGCGAAGGTCGTCCCGCCTCGCGGCGAGCGCGTCGCGCACCACCTTCTGCGCCTGCGCCGAATCGGGATCGAGCACATAGTTGCGCCAGTAGGCGTCGAGCACGGGACGGTGCGCGTCGCGGTAGCGGGCGTAGGCAGCTTCAGGTTCGTCGGCGTCGATGACGGAGAGGAATTCGGGAAGGAGGTTGATGAGCACGCGCCATGATAGAACGCAGGCGGAGCTTGCGCAAGACGGACAGGACGGACAAGACGGACAAGACGGGCAAGACGGACAGGACGGACAGGACGGACAGGACGGCGGAGACTGGCACGTGTCCGCGCGTTGATCGGCGCACCTCGCCCGTCCCGTCCGTCTTGTCCGTCTTGCCCGTCCTGTTAGTGCAGCTCCGTCTTCTTCTTTCTCGACACCTCATCCAGGAACCGCCGCTCCGTCGGCGTCAGGCTGGCGATGCCCTTGGCGCTGATCTTGTCGAGCAGGCGGTCGAGTTCGGCGCTGGTGGCATCGGTCTCTGGGCGCGGACGCGGGCGCATGACTGCCGGCGGCGAACGGCGGCTCACGGCCGCTTCATGCGCCACGGGCGGCACCCGTACCAGGTGTTCAACCGGTTTGGGCTGAAAGGCCCGGCTCTGGGAGGCTTGCAGGCGGAAGAACAGGAAGCCGAAGATGGCGCCGCCGATATGGGCGATGTGGGCGATGCCGTCGGATGGGGCGAGGAGGGCAAGCGCCACGTCCAGCGCCACGAAGGCGAGCACGAGGGTGCGCGCGCGGATGGGGACGGGGATCGGGAAGACGAAAAGACGCGCGTCAGGCCAGTAGAGCGCGAAGGCCACGGCGACACCGAGAATGGCGCCCGAGGCACCGATGATCGGGCCGACCGTCATGACCTTGCTCAGGGCCCAGCAGAATGCGGCCGCGCCGATGCCGCAGTAGAGGTAGTAGAGGAGGAAGTTGCGGCTCCCCATCCGCTCTTCCACCGCACAGCCGAAGACGAAGAGCGCAATGGAGTTGGCCAGCAGGTGCAGCAGCCCGCCGTGGACGAACAGGTAGGTCACCAGCCCCCATGGCTGCCCGCCAATGGACACCGGATCGAAGGCAAGCGCAGCCCGGATGCCGGGAGCCGTGAAGATGGTCTCCAGCAGCAGCAGGACCACGGCGTTGGCCGCAATCAGGCGCCCGACCCATGGGGTAATCCGGGGATACGACAACAGACTCATGGCGCGTACGCCCTGCCTTCTCTCGTGTCCGGCCGTCTACTGTCCGGCCGCCCGGCGGGCGGTGCGGCAGATGCGCTCGCACAGCTCCGGGAACTCGATGCCAACCGCGGCCGCCGACTGCGGCATGAGGCTCGTGGCCGTCATGCCCGGCAGCGTATTTACCTCTAAACAGAAGAGCCGGCCCTCGGGTGTCAAGCGAAAATCGACCCGGGAGTATCCACCCAGTTTCAGCGCTTCGTGAGCCAGGACACCAAGCCGGCCGCATTCCCGGGCCACCGACTCCGGCAGGTCGGCCGGGAAGGTCTCGGTGGACATCCCTGGCGTATACTTGCACTCGTAGTCGAAAATATCGTGCCGGGGGACAATCTCCCCCACGGCGAGCGACTTGCCCTCGAGGATGCCGACGGTGAGCTCCCGGCCGGGCACGAAGCGTTCGACCATCACCTCATCATCATACTGCCGCGCCAGTGCCACAGCCGCATCGAAGTCCTCGGCGCGCTGGACCACGGTGAGTCCCACGGTGGACCCCTGCTTGGAGGGCTTCACCACCAGCGGCCAGC
>DASSOW010000069.1:0-2641 GCA_035700175.1 Gemmatimonadales bacterium
TTGGTCGCGACGACCACATCCTCGCGCCGCCCGGCCAGCGCACGGCCAAGAAACACCTCGCTCTGGGTGTCTCCGTAGCTGTCAGCGGTATCGAAGAACGTGATGCCGGCGTCCAGCGCGGCACGCGCTACCCGCTCGGTGCCTGCCGCATCCAGCTTCCTGCCGAAGTTGTTGCAGCCAAGGCCGACGACGGAGACTTGAAGCGATCCGATGGCGCGAGTTCTCATGCCATGTCAGCAGTCAAATGCACTACCAGCCCTCATTCCTGACGTCAGCCAGCACGCCGTCGAGGTCATTGAAGACCAGCGACGCCGGCTCGGCATCAAGCGTCACCGGAAGCACGGTCTCCACCTGGGCCCCAACCACCTTTACCCGGGCGCGCGCCGCCCGGCCGTCCTTCAGCTGCACGGTAACCGGAACGTAGGCGAGGAAGGTCGGCGGCACATTCTCCTGACGGACGCGGAGGCGAACCTGGAAGTGTCCCTGGTCGTCCGGTTCCGCCTTCCAGGCCACCCGGTACGTCGGAATGCGCCACCCGTACACCCACTGATTGAAGAACCAGTCCATGGGCTGGCCGACGTGCTGCTCGATGACGTGCTGGAAATCGGCGGTGGTGGCACGTCGCCCGGCGTAGGTCCGGTAGAAGTCCTGCATCACGGCGGTGAACCGGTCTTCATTCATGCTGCGAAGGTCGAGCAGCAGCACTCGGAGCATGTTGACGACCCAGGCTCCCTTCTGATAGACGATCACGCTGAAATTATTGTCGGTCGGGTCGCGCGTGTCCATGCGATAGCCCAGCCAGATGGGCAGTGAATCGCCCCGCCGGGCAAGAATGCTGGTGCGCCAGCGGTCCAGCATGCCGAAGTACTTGTCGTTGTCGTGCCGGCGCGTCTGCATGTACCAGAGTCCGGCGAAATTGCTGAATCCCTCGCTCAGCCACTGGTCATGGTAGGTGGCGTAGTCCACGCCGATGCCCCACCACTGGTGGGCGACTTCGTGCGAGCGGAATACTTCATCGTCGCCAGCGTTCCCGGTCAGCACAAAGGTCGCATATGACAGGTGAATGAGCCCGGGAAAGGCTTCACCGTGGAGCGATGGAATCTCGGTCGCGTAGAACTGATTGACCGATGGGGGGCCAAACTCGGTACCGAAGAATTGCATCGCGCCCGAGACATCGTCGCCCACCCGCTTCTCCATGCCGCGCTGCTGGACGACTTCGCCCTCCTGCAGCAGCTGCTGGGTGAGCTGCCGGTGGCCCCGCTCGGACCAGAGCACCGTCACGGCGGGCCCGCTGGACTCCCTGGCCGCATGGGCATCGAAGATGCCGAGATTGAACGACGCATTGCGGATGGGGTGGGGCACGGTCCAGGTGCTCGTCGTCGCCCGGTCATCCGTCGCAAGCGAGGTCTGCTGGCCGACGGAGGCCAGCGTCATGGACCGCGGATAGTGAAATGTCAGGTTGAATTCCGCCACATCGCGCCAGCCAGGTGGCTGGGGATACCACGCGACGCTGGACTTGAGAAAGAACCAGTCACCGTACCGGTCGACCAGGTCGCCGTGGTAGTAGAGTTGCAGCCGCGCGTGCGCCCCGGGCGCCAGTGACCCGGGAAGCCGGACCCACATCGTGGCGTCATCCCTGGCCTTGACGACCGTGGCGTCGGCGCCATCGCTCCAGCGTGCCGAGTCGATTTCGAGCTTGGGGAACAGGACGAAAGGGAGCCACGGCCCGGCGGGGGTATCCGCCACGATATCCATCGTGGCCGCCTCGGCGAAGCCGACTTCACCGGTGGATCGCTGCGTCAGCCACGTCTCGAGGTCGTAGCGCGCGATCCGCACCTGCGCCAGCCGCTCCCGGGACAGGGGCCGGACGACGGTGTCCCCGCCGGCGCGGAACTGCGTCATGACTTCGGTCCGCACGGAGTGGGTCGCGTGCCGCGCCGGCATCAGGAGCCGCACGGCCTCCGCTTCGTCAGGGTCGACCATGAAGACAAGCGGGTCACCGCGTCCGAAGATCCGGGCAACAAACAGCGAGCTCGATTCTCCATTGAGCAGTGGCCGCAGCACGTCCGGATCGAGTGTCCGGTCGCCCAGGTCACCCAGGAGGTCGAGCAGATCTGCGGCGCGGTCGGCCACATGGTCTGGCGGTGGTCCGGCCGTGAATGACGCCGCGCGCCTCAGCTCGCCGAGCGTCGTGTCACAGAACAGCATGACCATGTCGGTGAAGGGCTCGGCCAGCGACGTGGCATTGCGGAAGCGGCGCAGTCGTTCGCGCTCAATCCTGGTGGGCGGAGTGAAGCGGAACGTTCCCTGGCCGTGGAAGGCCACCGCCACGGTCCGGCCGCCGACCGGCGTCAGCAGAATCAGTTGGCCCGATTCGAGGGTGAACTCGCCAGCATCACGGCGGAGTACGAGGTTCTGCACCGTCGCCACCTGGTCCGGCACGGGCGCGAGCGACTCGAGCGCAACGTAGACCGAATCCAGTTCGGCTCCCTGCGCCAGGAGGGCAGGCGCATGCAGAGCGATGGCCGTCGACAAGAACGCGGCGACCTGGCTGAAGGGTCGCAAGCCCATGGTGTGGCCTCTGCTTGATGAAGAAATGGCGGGAACTGCGTCTCGATACTATGCAACATGAAGCCGGAGA
>DASSOW010000070.1:0-5467 GCA_035700175.1 Gemmatimonadales bacterium
GCAGACGATGACCTTGGGCTTCACCCGGAAGAAATGCTTGTCGATGATCATCTTGAGAAAGTGCCGCAGCATTTTCTCGGTGACATCGAAGTCCGCGATCACGCCATCCTTGAGCGGCCGCACCGCGATGATGCCCTCGGGGGTCCGGCCCAGCATGCGCTTGGCATCGAGCCCAATGCCCCGGATGCGGCCGGTTGCCTTGTCGAGCGCAACCACCGAGGGCTCGTTCAGCACGATCCCCTCGCCCTTGACGTACACCAGCGTATTGGCGGTGCCGAGATCGACCGCGATCTCGTTGGCCGGCAGCAGCGAGGACAGCTTGAGAGAGCCCAATTTCATCGAGGAAACGCCAGGTCAGAGGCCGGGGAGGTGCCGAACCGACCTAAGCTAAGTGGGCTGCGAAGGGGGAACAAGATAATGCCCTACCGCGCACCCAGTCCGGTGCTGCCAAAGCCCGCCTCGCCCCGTTCCGACGGGGGCAGCTCGGCCTGCTCATGGAAGGCCACCTGGGCGACCGGCGCCACCACCAGCTGGGCGATGCGCATCCCCCGCTCGATCCGGAACGGCTCCGTGCCCAGGTTGATGAGCGCCACCTTCAGCTCCCCGCGGTAGTCACTGTCGATTGTCGCCGGACTGTTCGGAAGCGTGATGCCGTTGCGCCACGCGAGCCCCGAGCGGGGCCGGACCTGCGCCTCGTAGCCCTCGGGGAGGGCGATGGCGAACCCGGTGGCAAAGAGGCGCCGTTCCATCGGGGCCAGCGTGCCGTCCTCCGCACTGGCCAGGTCCATGCCAGCGGCCCCCGCCGTCGCGTACGACGGCAGGGGCATCCCCTCACCCAGCGGAAGGCGCTGAATGGTGACGCGAACAGTCATTCAGGACAGGACCGAATTCACGTCCGTGAGCTCGATGCCGAACGCTTCGGCGACGCCCGGATACACCACCTTGCCACGGACCACGTTAAGGCCCAGCGCCAGGGCCCTGTCGTCCCGGCAGGCGCCCTGCCAGCCATCGCGGGCCAGCTTGAGCGCGTAGGGCAGCGTGGCATTGGTGAGCGCCAGCGTCGAGGTGCGCGGCACGCCACCGGGCATGTTGGCCACGGCGTAGTGGAGAATACCATCCACGAAGTAGGTGGGCTGCTCGTGGGTGGTGGGCTTGATGGTCTCGACGCAACCACCCTGGTCCACCGCGACGTCCACGATAACCGAGCCGGGCTTCATCAGCTTCAGGTCGGCGCGGGTGACGAGGCGCGGAGCCTTGGCACCCGGCAGCAGTACCGCGCCCACCACGAGGTCGGCCCGGCGCAGGCAATCCACGATGTTCAGGCGGTTGGAGTAGAGCGTGTCGACGTTGGCGGGGAGCACGTCCGCGAGATAGCGCAGGCGGTGGAGCGACACGTCGAGGATGGTCACGTGTGCACCGAGGCCCGCGGCCATCTTGGCCGAGTTGATGCCGACCACGCCGCCGCCGATCACCACGACCTCGGCCGGCGCCACGCCGGGTACGCCGCCCAGCAGCACGCCGCTGCCGCCGAAGACCTTCTCCAGGTACTTGGCGCCTTCCTGCACCGCCATCCGGCCGGCGACTTCCGACATCGGCGTCAGCAGAGGCAGCTCGCCCGAGGGCAGCTCCACAGTCTCGTACGCCAGCCCGATGGCGCCGGAGTCGATCACCGCGCGGGTCAGCTCTTCCGACGCCGCGAAATGGAAGTAGGTGTAGATCAGCTGGTCCTTCCGCATGCGCGGCCACTCGACCGCGATGGGCTCCTTCACCTTCATGATCATCTCGGCCTGCTTCCACACCGCGTCGGCATCGGGCAGGATGGTGGCACCCGCCTCGGTATAGGCGGAGTCGGGAAAGCCGCTGCCTTCGCCGGCGCTGGTCTCGACCACCACCTTGTGTCCGGCACTCACCAGTGCATGGGCACCGGCAGGGACCAGGGCAACGCGGTTCTCGTTCGTCTTGATTTCCTTCGGCACGCCGATGATCATCGCAAACCTGTCATGAGTTGAAGTGGTGCCATGCCGTAACGCCCTTACGCGTCCGGCCCCAATCGAAGCACTGTCTGCCGCGCGCTCGGGAAATATTCGGACGCCAGTGCCGCCACGTCGGCCGGCGTCACGGCGTCGACGAGGCCGAGCACCTCGTCGAGCGGCCGGTATCGGCCTTCCATCAGCTCACCGGACACCAGCCGACCCATCCGGCTGACCGGGTTCTCCAAGGCCAGCACGATCTGGCCCTTGAGCTGTCGCTTGCCGTCCTCGAGTTCCTGCGCCGTCAGGCCGTGCACGGCCAGCTGGTCCAGTTCGGCGCTGATGGCCTCCGCCGCTGCGGCCGCTGTGGCCGGCTGGGTTCCTACGTAGACACCGACCTGGCCACCGCTCTGGAACAGCTGGTTGTAGGCGTACACCGTGTACGCGAGTCCCAGTTCTTCCCGCACCCGCTGGAACAGCCGGCTGGACATGCCGCCTCCCAGGACGTTGCAGAGGATGGCAAGCCCGTACCGGCGCAGGTCGCGCGAGGCAAAGGCATCGGTACCGAACACGATGTGGCACTGGGCAGTGTCACGCGCTTCCACGCGCTGCACCCGCTCCGCCGCCGATGGCGGACATACGGCCGGCAGTGGCATGCGCGCATCCTGCTCGTCAAACCAGCCCTCGCGTCCCAGCGCGGCCAGCAGCTCGGCGTGATCCACGTTCCCCGCAGCCGCGATGATGCAGTTGCCGGGATAATACGCGCCGGCATGCAGGGCGCGCAGGTCGTCTGTCTCGAGGGCGGCCACCGACTCGCGGGAGCCGAGGATGGTATAGCCGTAGGGGTGGGCGGGCCACAGCGCTCCGGAGTGCAGGTCGAAGACGATATCGTCCGGCGTGTCTTCGACCCCGCTGATCTCCTCGATGACCACGCGACGCTCCGACACGAGGTCGGAGTGCCGCAGCAGCGGCCGCCGCACGAGGTCGGTGAGGATATCCACCGCGAGCGGCAGGTCTTCGTCCAGCACGTGGGCCTGGAAGCTGGTGTTGTCGCGCCCGGTGTACGCGTCAAGGCTGCCACCGCGCACTTCCAGCTCGAGCGCAATCTGCCGGGCACTGCGGCGCTCGGTGCCCTTGAACACCATGTGCTCCAGCAGGTGCGAGACGCCCATCTTGGCGCGTGGCTCGTGGGCGCTGGCGGTCCGCACCCAGATGCCCATGGCCACCGAGCGCAGCGCCGGCATCCGCTCCGACAGGACGATCAGTCCGTTCGGCGCGACGCTGCGATGGAGCCCCTCGTCGAGGCGAACGGTGTGCACGCTACTCCTTGGGCAGCAGCGCCTTCCGGGAGAGCTTCATCCGGCCGCGCTCATCCACCGACAACAGCTTGACCTGCACCACGTCGCCGGCCTTGACCACGTCCTCGGTCTTTTCCGTGCGGCCGTGCTGCAACTCGCTGATGTGGAGCAGCCCTTCCACCCCGGGCAGGATTTCCACGAACGCACCGAAGGGCGTGGTGCTCTTGACCGGACCTTCGTACACCTTGCCCACCTCGGGCTCGGTGGTGATGGCCGCGATCATCTCGCGGGCCTTCTCGATGGTGTCCGCGCCGACGCCCGCGATGGTGATGACGCCGCTGTCCTCGATGGAGATCTTGGCGCCGGTGGCGTCCTGGATTCCGCGGACCGTCTTGCCCTTGGGTCCGATCACGTCGCCGATCTTGTCCGGCTTGATCTGCATGGTGACGATGCGCGGCGCGTAGGGCGAGAGTTCCTTCCGCGGCTCGGCCAGAGCCTTCTTCATTTCCTTGAGGATGTGCAGCCGGCCGTTGCGCGCTTTTTCCAGCGCTTCGGCCATGATGCCGAGATCCAGGCCCTGGATCTTGATGTCCATCTGGATGGAGGTGATGCCGCGCTCGGTGCCCGCCACCTTGAAATCCATGTCGCCCAAGTGGTCTTCCGAGCCGAGGATGTCGGTGAGGACGGCGACCTTCTTCCCTTCCTTGACCAGGCCCATCGCGACGCCGGCGCAGGGCGCCTTCATCGGCACCCCGGCATCCATCAGCGCCAGCGAACCACCGCAGACGGTGGCCATGGACGAGGAGCCGTTGGACTCGAGAATCTCCGAGACCACGCGCAGCGTGTAGGGGAAGGTGTCGTAGTCGGGGAGCAGCGGCTGCAGTGCGCGCTCTGCCAGCGCCCCGTGACCGATCTCGCGCCGGCTGGTGCCGCGGATCATCTTCACTTCGCCGGTGGAATAGGGCGGGAAGTTGTAGTGCAGCATGAACGACTTGGTGGTCTCGCCGGCCACGTCGATGTTGTCGAGCCGCTGCTCGTCATCGGCGGTACCGAGCGTCACGCTCACCAGCGCCTGGGTCTCGCCCCGGGTGAAGAGCGCCGAGCCGTGGGTACGCTTGAGCACGCCGGTATCGATCGTGATGGGCCGGACGGTGTCAGTATCGCGTCCGTCCACCCGCTCACCCTTGTCGAGCACCTGCGCGCGCATGACCCGGTACTCGATGTCCTCGAGCTCTGCGACGACGTCCTTCTGCCGCTCGGGATACTTCTCGGCCAGCGCCTGGAGCACTTCGTCACGCAGCGCACGCAGGTTGTCGGCTCGGCCGTGCTTGTCCTTGGCGTTCATGGCGCTGGTCACCTTCTTCTCGGCGAGCTTCCGCACCGCCGAGACGAGGTCCGCATCCGCGGCGGGCGCCTGCCACTCCATCTTCTGTGGCTTGGCCTTGCCGACCAGCTTCTGCTCCACGCCGACCAACTCCGCAATGCCCTTCTGGGCGACGCCCAGGGCATCGAGCATTTCCTTCTCGGAGACTTCGAGCGAGCCGCCCTCGACCATCATGATGGAATCGGCGGAGCCGCTGACCACCAGGTCGATGTCGGAGAATTCCAGCTGCTGGAAGGTGGGATTGAGGATCCAGTTGCCATCCACCCGGCCCACGCGCACCGCGCCGAGCGGGCCGTTCCATGGCACGGTGCTCAGGCTCAGCGCGGTCGAGGCGGCCACCAGGCCCACCACGTCAGCGTCATTCTCCTGGTCCGCCGACAGCACCGTAACGAAGACCTGCACCTCGTTCTTGAACCCCTCGGGAAACAGGGGGCGAATCGAGCGGTCGATCAGGCGGGCGGCGAGGATCTCCTCGTCAGACGGCCGGCCTTCGCGCTTGAGGAAGCCGCCCGGAATCCGGCCGGCGGCGTAGGTCTTTTCGCGGTATTCGACAGTGAGGGGAAAGAACGGCAGGGTGGAGATGTTGGGCGAGACGGTCACGGCGGCGAGCACCTGTGTCTCGCCAAACTGCACCAGTACCGCGCCGGCGGCCTGCTTGGCCATGCGGCCGGTCTCAAGCTTCAGCGGGCGGCCCGCAAAATCGGTCTCAATCTTCTGTACGGTCACGTCTGTGTCCTGTGTGTGGTGTCGGCGGCCCGTCAAATGCGCAGAGGGCGTCCCGGTCCCAGTGACCGAGACGCCCTGGCCATCGCTGA
>DASSOW010000071.1:0-12669 GCA_035700175.1 Gemmatimonadales bacterium
GCTTAGGGCTTAGGGCTTAAGGGCTTAGGGCTTAGGGCTTAGGGCTTAGGGCTTAGGGCTTAGGGCTTAGGGCTTAGGGCTTAGGGCTTAGGGCTTAGGGAATCAAGATACCATCCCAGCATCTTTCTCCCACGTCCCACGTCCCACGTCTCACGTCCCATGCCCCATGCCCCACGCCCCATGCCTCACACCCTGCTTGACGCCCTCTCGCCTGCGACTAATCTCCAAGGTACTCCATGCCAACCCTTGCCGAGCAGTTGAGCCATGCCTTGGCCGACCGCTACCGAATCGAGCGCGAGCTTGGGGCGGGCGGCATGGCCACCGTGTATCTCGCGGAAGATCTCCGCCACCATCGCAAGGTGGCCATCAAGGTCCTCCGCCCCGAGCTGAGCGCCCTGCTCGGGGCCGAGCGGTTCCTCCGGGAAATCGAGCTGACGGCCGGTCTCCAGCATCCGAACATCCTGCCGCTGTTTGATTCGGGGGCTGCGAGTCACGGGTCACGAGTCGCGGGTCACGAGACCCGCGACCCGCAGCCCGCGACCTTCCTCTACTACGTCATGCCCTTCATCGCCGGTGAATCGCTGCGCGACAAGCTGGCCCGGGAAGGCGCATTGCCGATCACCACGGCCATCCAGCTGCTGCGCGAGGTTGCAGATGCGCTGGCCAAGGCACACCAGAGCGGCATCGTTCACCGCGACATCAAGCCCGAGAATATCCTGGTGAGCGACGGTCATGCGATCGTGATGGATTTTGGTATCGCGCACGCGGCCAGCGGGGCCACCTCCGGCGGCACCGCCACCGCCCTCACGGCACTCGGCATGTCGGTCGGCACGCCAGCATACATGGCGCCGGAGCAGGCGGCCGCCGATCCCCACATCGATGCCCGCGCCGACCTCTACGCCTTCGGCGTGGTCGCGTATGAAATGCTCACCGGCCGGCCGCCCTTCACTGGCGGAACCGCGCAGCAGCTCATCGCGGCCCAGATGGCGACGCCGCCCGAACCGGTCACACGCGCCCGCCCTGCCATCCCGGCGGCCCTCGCGGACGTGGTGATGCGCTGCCTTGCCAAGCATCCCGCCGACCGGCCGCAATCGGCCGGTGAAGTCGTGGCCGCACTGGATGGCCTGTCGCGGGCGACCGCTCACCGCCGGCCGGCATGGAGACTCCGGGTCGCTGCCGGTGCCGTCATGCTTGCCGCCGCAGCGCTGCTTGCCTGGCGGCTGCTCAGAACCGACGCGGGAGCTTCGCCTGCAGCAATCGCCGACCACATTGCCGTCCTGCCCTTCGAGTCGCTGGGCGGCGACAGCGCCAATGCCTATCTCGCCGATGGCATCGCGACCGACCTCACGGCGGCGCTGGCGCGCATCCCGGGGCTCTCCGTGGTGCCGCGCTCCTCGGCGTTTGCGCTCCGCGGACGGACCGCACGTGAGGCGGCCAGGACGCTCGGCGTGCCGGGCATCGTCGAGGGCACCATCGGGCGGGTCAACGGGCGCCTGCGGGTCACCGTCTCGCTGGACGATCCGGCGCGTGAGGCGGTCCTCTGGTCGGCGAGCTACGACCAGGACGAGTCCGGCATCTTCTCGCTCCACGATTCCATCGCGACCGGCATCGCCGGCGCGCTCGACATTGCCCTCTCGCCCACCACCGCACAGCGACTGGCCACGCCCGGCACCCGCAACGTCGAGGCCCACGACCTGGTGCTGCGCTCATCGTATCTCGCCGCGCGAGCCGACAACGAGACGTCCGCGCGCGAGGCCATCACGCTCGCCGAACGGGCGATCGCGCTCGATTCCACGTACGCCGCCGCGTGGAGCGCGCTGGCCATCGCGTGGTACCACATGGCCGACGACTACGTGTCGCCACACGAAGCCCTGCCGCAGATGCTGCCGGCCGCACGGCGCGCGGTCGCGCTCGATCCCCAGTCGGCCGAGTCGTTCGCCCTGGTCGGCAGCTTCCTCACCACCTACCAGCAGGACTGCAATGGCGGCACGCGCGAGCTGCAGACGGCCCTCGCGCTCGATTCGACCAACGGCCAGGCCAATATCGGCGCCGCCTGGCAGCTCTGGGGCAACGGCCAGACCCAAGCCGCCCTCGCCCATGTCCGGCGCGCCGTGCGATTCAATCCACTGGCACCCGACGTGCTGGAACCGGCGGCGCATATCAGTCTTGGCGCGGGGATGGCGGCCGACGCCGGGACGTATTGCGAGCGCCTGCACGAGCTCGACCCCGGAGCACGCTGCCACGTCGAGCTGCTGCTGGCGCGCGGGTCCTACCAGGATGCCGTGCGTGAGGCCCGCGCACTGGTTGCCGCCTCGCCGGCCAATGTTCGCGACCGGATGATGCTCGCACGCGCGCTCGCGCTTGCGGGTGACACCGCCTCGGCGAGATCCGAGCTGGCTGCCATCGCCGTCTATGCACGGACGCATTACGTGGACGAGTATCTCATGGCCATCACGACGCTGGCGCTGGGCCAGCGCACCGAGGCGCTGGACTGGCTGGATCGCGGCTTCCAGTCCGACGCGGTCTGGATGTGCCTGGTCGGGGTGGACCCGAGATTGCGCCCGCTCCACGGCGAAAAGCGATTCAACGCACTGCTCCGGCGCCTGGGGCTGGGAAGCAGCGCGCGCGGGGACAGCCCGGAACTCTGACGAAACTCGATCAGGGAGACAGTCGTGAACAACCTTGCGCGCGTGATCCTGACCGGCGCCACCTTCGTCGCCGCCTATTTCTTCACGTTCTGGGTGCCCGGCTCGCTGCTGCCGCTGAGCGGCCAGTTCTGGATCGCCATGCTCCTGGCCGTGGTCGTGGCGTATTACGCGGCGCGCTTCGTCTGGCGCCGAACCGAGACGATGAACAGCGGACCATGGGCGACCGCCGGTCTCGGAGCCGCGATCATCGGCGCCATCGGATTCATCGGCGGCTTCTTCGGCCCCATCGTCTTTACACCAGACGCCAACCAGGGTCCCCTGCTCGGGCTCTTCATCACCGGCCCGCTCGGTGTGGTGGTCGGTGCGATCGGTGGCTACGTGTACGGAGTGACACGCGAGCGGCAGTAGCCGCCGGCTACCACCACCTCAACGGTCTCGCCGGAAGACGACTCCGCGCTTCATGACCAGCTGAACGGAACGGGTATTGGTGATGTCTGCCAGCGGATCGGCAGCCAGCACCACGAGGTCCGCGCGCTTTCCCGGCGTCAGTGACCCGACGTGACCAAAGATCCCGAGTGTCCGCGCGCCGTTTTCCGTCGCCGCCACCAGCGCTTCGGCCGGCGTGAAGCCGGCCTCCCGCACCAGCAGCGCAATCTCCTCATGCACGTTCGGCAGCGCCGAGCTGTCGGCGGCCGCGATGCTGTCAGTGCCGGTCGAGATGGGGACGCCAAGGTGGTGCGCGCGCCGCGTGACGGCCGCAGCCAGATCGAGGCCACCGATCTCCTTCATGACGAACAGCGTCGGATCAAACATGATCGGGCGGGCAGCCATCACCCGAAGCACGGAATCGAGGGCGGGCACCTCGAGCACCACGCTGGTGATGGCGGAATCCTGCAAGGCCTTCCGCTGCTCCGGGGGAATTGCGCGTGCGACGAGATTGGCATGCGACATGGCGTCGAGGCCGCTCGCGGCAACGTCGCGGGGCATGGCAGGCCGGAGCGCGGCATGGGCCCAGACCAGCATCCCCTGGCGATGCGCCTCCGCGACGATGCGAGCCACCGTCAGTGAATCGAGCGCCGCATAAAGCTTGATCGCCGTCGCGCCGGTTCCTTTTGCCTCGGCCACGGCCTGCCGAAGATCGGTGCCGGCGTCAATGGCGCGCATCCACGGCACCGCACCGGCTACAGCACCCGCCGACGCCGCGTGCGTGCGCGGATCAGCGAAGAATGCCGGTCCGGCAAAGAGCGCGGCATAGTAGATGTCGGGACTGGCCAGGTCAGTGACCGCAGCACTGCGCGCGAGGTCGCCCAGCCGACGGGTGTCGCCCGCCATGTCGCGCACGCTGGTCACGCCGCCGCGGATGGCGGCCTTGAGCCGGGCCAGCTCTCGTGGACGGCTATCCTCGCTGTCGGGATCGGTTGCAAGATGGACGTGGGTGTCGATCAGCCCGGGAATGACAAAGCGACCACCCAGGTCAATCACCTGATCGCCGGCACGGGGAGCCGGTGCGGAACCCGAGTCGATCGCGGTGATCATCGAGTCGGTGATCACGATGGTGCGGTCGCGCTCCCAGACCGCTGAGCCGTTGAAGACGGTGGCGTGGGTGAGAACAGTTCGGTGCGGTGCCTGCGCGGCTACGGGTGACGCGAGGGCCGTGAGGAGAAGGAAGGTAAAGCGCATGAATGGGTCCTTGGAGGCTGAAAGCTGGGCAAAGATACCGCCTTCAGCCTTCAGCCTTCTGCCTTCTGCTCTCTGTCTCCTCATCGAGTATTTGCCTCAACTCGACGATCACCGGATGTCCACCGGTGTAGTGCCGGCCGTAGTCCAGGTTGAAGCTGTAATCGAAACCAGGCGGGTTCCGGCCCTGGTTGTGCTGCAGGATGGTTTCCAGCTTGTCGAGCGCCTTCACCAGCCGCGCCTCGGGAGAGGCGGCGGCTTCGTACTCGTCCCAGAGCATGGTGATTTCGAGCTGGAGCGCAGGGCTAAGCGGCTCCAGCAGCGTCACGAGATCGCGACGCTCCTGTTCCGCCTTTCCGGCTGACGGATCCTCCTCGCGCCGCCGCGCCTGCTCGGGCGCAGGAATGTCCCCGTTGATCGCCTCGCCCAGGTCGTGGACCAGGCACATGCGCAGGACTTTCTCCGAGTCGAGTTCCGGAAATTCATGCCGGAGCAGCATCGCCATGAGCGCCAGCCGCCAGCTGTGCTCCGCCACGCTCTCCTGCCGGCCCGTCGAGGCATGGCAGCTGCGCAGCGTACTCTTGAGCTGCTCCGCGGATCGGAGAAACTCGAGCATGCCAGCCAGGTCTGGTGTCGCCATCTGTCCAATCTAGCGGCGCTGGTGGAGACGTGGCATTTTCGCAGAGCGCTCCGCACACCGCGGCGCCGCTCGAATCCGTCCCACAGGACCGCATGCCCCACGATACCGCGCTCATCGTGACCCTTGCCGGAGGCATCGGGCTCGCCTTCCTGCTCGGCATGCTGGCACAACGGCTTCACCTCCCGCCCCTGGTGGGCTACCTCGTCGCCGGCATCGTGGCGGGGCCCTACACTCCCGGCTTCGTGGCCGACACGGCGCTGGCGCAGCAGCTCGCCGAGATCGGCGTCATCCTGCTCATGTTCGGCGTGGGCATCCATTTCTCGCTGGACGACCTGCTGGCCGTGCGGCGGATCGCCGTGCCGGGGGCCGTGGTGCAGATCGTTGTCGCCACGGTCCTGGGCGGCACGGTGGCGCACCTCTGGGGATGGTCCTGGACAACCGGCATCGTCTTCGGGCTCTGCCTCTCGGTGGCCAGCACGGTAGTGCTGCTTCGCGCCCTCGAGGATCGCGGTGTGCTCGATTCAGTTGACGGACGGATCGCGGTCGGCTGGCTGATCGTCGAGGACCTCGCGACCGTGCTGGTCCTGGTCATGCTGCCGGCGCTCGCGGTCTCGCTGGGCGGCCACACCGATGTGCCGATGACCGGCGGCGTGCTCATGACACTTGCCGTGACGCTGGCCAAGGTCGTGGCCTTTGTGGCACTGATGATCATGGTTGGACGGCGGGTGGTGCCCTGGCTGCTGGAGCGCGTCGCCCGCACCGGGTCGCGCGAGCTCTTCACCCTCGCGGTCCTGGCCGTGGCCATCGGGGTCGCGGTCGGCGCCGCCGAACTCTTCGGCGTCTCCTTCGCACTGGGCGCCTTTGTGGCCGGCATGGTAGTGAACGGCACCGACCTGAGCCACGAGGCCGCCGCCGACTCGCTGCCGCTGCAGGACGCGTTCGCGGTGCTCTTCTTTGTCGCCGTCGGCATGCTGTTCGATCCGGCCATTCTCCTGCGGCATCCCTGGCAGGTGCTCGCCGTCGTGCTCATCGTGATGGTCGGCAAGTCGCTGGGCGCCTTCTTCATCGTGGCCGGCTTCCGCTACCCGGTCCACACCGCCCTCACCATCTCGGCCAGTCTCGCGCAGATCGGCGAGTTCTCCTTCATCCTGGCCTCGCTCGCCGTTGCCCTCGGCCTGATGCCGGCGGAGGCCCAGAACCTCATCGTGGCCGGCGCGCTGCTCTCCATCGGGTTCAACGCGGCCGCGTTCGCGGCCGTCGATCCACTGCGCCGCTGGATCGTCGCGCGGCCACGCCTGCTCCGCGTACTGGAGCGAGCCGCCGGGAAACTGGACGTGATCCCGCCCCATGTGCATGCGAACACCCTGCATGGCCATGCAGTGATCGTCGGCTACGGGCGGGTGGGCAGCGCCATCGGCTCGGCGCTGGCCGAGGCGGGGGTGGCGTATCTCGTGCTGGAGCAGGATCGCCAGACGGTGACGTCACTCCGGGAACGCGGGGTCCCGACCTTCTTCGGCGACGCCAGCCGGCCCGGAATGCTGGCACAGGTCAACGTGCGGGACGCCCGGCTCCTGGTGGTGACGGCACCGGAGCCCTTCACGGCGCGTGCCATCATCATCGAGGCACGGAAAGCCAATCCGGCGGTGGATATCGTCGTCCGCACCCACACGGACGAAGAGCGGCAATATCTCGAAGGCATGCACGTGGGCCAGGCCGTGATGGGTGAGCGCGAGCTGGCGCGTGCCATGGCTGATTATGCGCTGCAGAGCTGTGGCGCTCCGCGCTCAGTCCTCAGCGCTGAGCCAGTCCGGGAAACCTGACGATTGTCCTGCACTGGCTCGATGACGCCCGACGCCTCATCACGCATCCCGGCAGGACACCGCGCCATGACGGGTGCGGATTGGTACGACTCCTAGGGAGTCTCCGCGCTCGCCTGCTCCGCCCTGAACCGCGCCGCTTCGGCCGGCTCACCCACGGCGTCATGCGCCTCCGCCAGATCAAGCCGTGCCGCGCGCAGGAAGCTGGTGTTCGGCTCCATCTGTGGCGTAAGGATATCGTACCCCGCGCGGGTTTCGGCCATCGCATCACGGAAGCGGCCCTGCCTGAGCAGCGCCCGGCCAAGTTTCACGTGCGCAATACCGGTGTTGGTGTGCAGCGGGCCCTGGCTCGCCGAGAACTCCGCCAGCGCCTGCCGGTAGAGGCCCTCCGCACCCGACAGGTCCTTCCGCGCCATGCGAACGCTGGCCAGGTTTGACTGCGCCGTGCCGATGAGCCAGTGAGCGCCACCGAACACGCGCTGGTAGATCGCAATCATCCTGCGGTACTCGGCTTCCGCTTCGTCGAGCCGGCCCTGCTGCAGCGCGATCGTGCCGAGATCGTTCAGCGTGGACGCCACCTGGGGATGGTCAGGTCCGAAGACACGCTCCCGGATGGCGAGCGCGCGTTGCAGGAGCGGGGCCGCCTCCGTGGCGCGATCCTGATAGATGAGTGACCGCGCCACCATCGTGAGCTGGGCCGCCGTGCGTGGACTGTCGGGCCCGGACCACTGTTCCGTGATCTCCAGCGCGTCCCGGTAATACCGTTCCGCCTCGGCGTACCGGCCACGCTCCTGCTGCGTCGCACCGAGGTTGATCAGGTCCTCCGCGATCATCGGGTGCCGATCGCCGTAAAGCTGGCGTCGCATCACCAGCACCCGGAAATTGAGCGAGTCTGCCTTGTCATAGTGACCGGCATAGAAATGAGCGCTGGCCAGCGCGCTGAGCGTTGCGGCGTGCGAGGCCGGATCCCCCGCCACGGAATCGAGTCGGACCGCGTCATGCAGTGCGGCGATCGCCCCGTCGAAGTCGGCCTTGTCCTGTAGTACCCGGCCCAGCGCGCTCGCCGCCCGCACCCGGCCGGGGTCGCCAGGCCGGGCAAGCCGCTCGGTGAGCTGCTGCCCGGCCCGCACCAGCGATTCCGCCTCCGCCAGCCGCGCCTGGTCCGCACGCAGCAGGCCCAGTGCAATCAGGCTGTGAGCCACATCGCCGTCCTCCCTGCTGGCCAGCCCACGCCGTCGCTCGAGCGCAAGCACGAGCAGGGAATCGGCGCGTGGCAGGTTGCCAAGCTGCTGATACAGTCCGCCCAGCGTCTGGTACAGCTCTGCCTGCACGGCCGGCTCACCGTCCAGCTCCCGCGCCGCGTCAATGCCCCGATCGACCAGCGCCACCACGTGAAGACTCTCGGCGGGCTCGGCCGCATCGTCATCGCCGCCGCGAAAGAGATTCAGCATGAACTGCTGGATGCGCTGGGTGCGCGCCGCTTCCTGCACGGCCGCGTCGCGCGCGCGGGCCAGCCCGCTCGTGTAGGCCACGCTCAGCGCGATCAGCGCCAGAGTCGCCGCGGCGGCGGCGATCACCACGCCGCGATGGCGACCGACGAACTTGGATAGCCGGTACCCGAGCGAGTCGGGCCGCGCGTCGAGCGGCTCGCCGGCGAGGAAATGGTCCACATCACGCATCAGCGCTTCGGCAGAGCGGTAGCGGCGCTCGGGATCGCGGTGCATGGCCGTGAGGCAGAGGACGTCGAGGTCGGCCCAGGCGACGCGGTCGCTGGCGGGGCCCCTTCCTTCCCGGGCTGCCACCGCGCGCGCCACCGCCGAGGGCCGCACCGGCTCGGCTTCCGCCACGACGCGGGCTGCCTCCAGTGTCGTCCGCCCGTCGAGCTGGTACGGGAGCCGCCCGGCAAGCAGTTCATAGAGCATCACACCGAGTGCATAGACGTCGGTGTGCAGCCCGACCTGGCCTCCCAGCAGCTGTTCCGGGGCAGCGTAGGCCGGCGTCATCGCCCGGAGCTCGGTACGCGTGCGTTCCGCCGGTACCCCGCTCGCTTCGAGCTGCTTGGCAATGCCGAAGTCGAGCAGCTTGACCATCCCATCTGCCGTGACCAGCACGTTGGATGGCTTGAGGTCGCGATGGATGATGGCGTGCCGATGGGCGTCCTGCACTGCTGCGCACATGGCGCGGAAGAGCCGCAGCCGCTCCGTCACCGGCGCCGCATGGCGCCGGCACCACGCCACGATGCTTTCCCCCTCCACATGCTCCATCGCAAACCACGGCGTGCCGTCCGGCAGCACGCCGGCGTCATACAATCGCGCGATGCCGGGATGGGTGAGCCGTGCGAGCGTCCGCTGCTCATCGGCGAAACGCTCCCGGCGGGCGGGCGAGAGCCAGGCGTCGCGCAGGACCTTGATGGCCGCCCGGCCCCCGATATCGGCCCGGGTGGCCAGATAGACGACGCCCATGCCGCCCTCGCCCAGGAGCGAGCCCAGGCGGTAGGGCCCGAACGCGTCCTCCGGTATCCCCCTGCGGGCCTCGAGTACCTGGTCCGCCACCGGGCCGAGCCCGCTGTCGAGCACTGACGGGCCGTGGTCCGCAACCAGCAGTGCACGCACTTCGCCGGCCAGCTCCGTGTCGGCGCCGCACGCACGCGACAGAAACTCCTCACGCACTGCCCCATCCAGCTCAAGAGCTTGATGAAACAGCTCCTGGACCCGCTCCCAGCGTTGCGGGTTCATCATGCCCGGCCCTGCCTCTCCTGGCCAAGCTCCCTGCCCAGCCATGCGCGGGCAGCCCGCCACTCCCGGTAGGCAGTGGCCTCCGAGATGCCGAGTGAGCGAGCCACGTCCTCCATTTCGAGACCGCCAAAGAAACGCTGCTCGACCAGCGTTGCCTGGCGAGGGCTCAGGGTTTCCAGCCGACGCAGCGCTTCATCCAGGATGATGACATCGAGCGTGTCCGCGTTGCCGCCATCGAGCGCGTCCTCGAGGGTCACCATGGCCCGGCCACGACCTCGCTTCTCGGTGTTGCGGCGGCGCGCGGCTTCCACCAGGACCTGGCGCATGGCCCGGGCAGCGATCCGGCGGAAATGCAGTGGTGAGGTATGGGCAGCTGCGGGCGTCGCGGAGAGCTTGAGCCACGCCTCGTTGACCAGCGCAGTGGGGGTGAACGTGACCGACGGGTCATGACGGCGCACCGCCGCTGCGAGACGGCGGAGCTCCTCGTACGCGGCGCTGAACACCTGGTCCAGCTCGGCGCGGCGCGCCGGGTCATGACGCATGTCCACGCTCCGTGATAGCTCCCGGCGGCATTCCGCGCAAGGCGGGTAGTACCCCGGCCGGCCACCCCGGCCAAGCCACCCGTCTCCCCGAGGAATCCATGTACTCCCAGCCCCGCTTCAGTCTGGTCACCCCCGAACAGGTCCGGGGACACCTGAAGGCCACCGGCTCCAGCGATCCCGACGTACTGCTCGCGGCCAAGGACCAGATCTCTGCTCCGTACAAGCCCCTCAAGTGGTTCGGCATCTGGGGCATCGTCACCGGATCGCTCTGCTGTCTGCTCATCGTCACGGCCTTCATAGGCATTCCGCTGGTGCTCTTCGGGATCTGGGCACTGAGGCGATCGAAGAAAAACGCGGCCACGATCGAGGCAGCTTTCAGCGACTATGTCGGGTCGCTCAGCGGCACGACTCGCCCCGGCACCATCGGTGTCCGCTCGGCGGGTATCGGGCTGCTGGCGCTCCTGCTCGCCGGGCAGGCATCGGCCCAGCACAAGCAGGTCGAGCCCGAATGGCGTGGCGACTACGTGGCCGCTGCCGCCACCTGCAATTCACCCGTGCGACTTCGCCTCGGCGTGGACCGCATGACCCTCATCAACGGGCGTGACTCGGCGGTCTTTCGTGATCTCGATTTCACCTATTCGTACTATGGCCAGGAATATCAGGGCATCCAGTTCGTCTCGATGCCGGACTACACCCGGAGTTCCAGCTCGGCCGATGGCTACCCCTTCCTCGTGCAGTTCAACGACGGGGAGCGGAAAGGCACCCTGCGCATCCTCGATCCGCAGCCCGCACTGAAGCAGCGGTTCCCGCTTGCTGATGTGCCGCTGAAGCTCTGCGGTGAGCGGGCGCCCGCTGGCGCCGTCATCCGTCAGGCGCCAGGATGCCAGGGCGCGCCGCTCTGTGACGAGGGCACCACGTTCGCCGCCAGCATATCTGATGTCCGGACCAGCGTAAGCGGCCGCGATCGCCTGGTGGCAGTCACGTTGCGCATCCGGAACCGGATGAACCATCCCCTCACGCTCGCCTACGTGCAGAATTCGGGCGTCATCACCGATGATCGCGGCAATCGCTACGTCGTGTACGGACCGACCGCGGTGCGGGGACTGGGTGAGATTTCCGGAAGCCGGGTGGATCCGAAGTTCACCTTGCCAGCCGGTGAGAGCGCGGACGCACGACTGGAATTTCTCTGGAGGCCGACCTCGGGAGCGATCTACGGGACGGTCTACGACCTCGATGTCGCGCTGAGGGAACTGGAACCGTTGCCGGCGGATCAATGGCAGCTGGGCCGCGAACACGCGTTGCAGTACCGCGGGCTCGGGCCCACCGGCAGCCAGGCCACCGCCGCACAAGCGGCGGTGCCTGCCGCGCAGGCCGAGCCGGGCGAAGCAGCCACTGCGACGTCCGCATCCTGCGGCACGCGGGTGCGTTGCGTCGCATCCGGTCCGTTTACGGCCGAGGTGACCAATGTCGTGCCCAGCCGGGCCGGGAGGCACCATGTCGTTCAGCTATCCGTGAAAGTCACCAACGCATCGTCCCGGCCGCTGATTCTTGGCTACACCTCGACCACCAGTGGCGCCGTGGACAACCTGGGCAACCGCTACTATTTCGGGCGTGCTGGCACCCATGACGTGAGTTTCCGCGGTATCGGCCTCGTGACCTCAAGAGCGGCAGATCCGCAATTCCAGGTGCCTCCCGGCGGCACCCGTACTGCCACATTCACCGTCACCCGGTTCGAAGCCAGCGGAAAGGAGCTCGGTACATCATGGACCTGGGATGTGGCGCTTGAGGAGCTCGAGACGCTGCCCGGCGGCCAGGTACGCTCGCTGCGGCAGCACGCCATTTCCTTTCCCGATCTTGCGGCAGGCGGCGCAGCCCCCGCTGCTGACGCGGCCAGCAGCCTCCTCAAGGGAGTGAAGTCCCTTTTCGGGGGAAAGAAGAAGGACTGAACGGCGCAGGCCCGTCAGGCCTGGCGCCACCAGGCGCACAAGCTGGCGGCCCGCAAGGCGACAGGGCATTTTCGCTTGATCGCTGTCGCACCCCGCGGCCCGCCCAAACTTGTGCGACTGGACCGAATGCCCCACAATACCGCGCTCATCGTCACGATTGCCGGCGGCATCGGGCTCGCCTTCCTGCTGGGGATGCTGGCGCCGTGGCTCCGCCTCTATTCCCAGGTGGGCAACCTGGTGGCGGGCATCGTTGCCGGGCCCTACACGCCCGGCTTCGTGGCGGATGGGGCGCTGGCACAGGAGCTCGCCGAGATCAGGAGCGGGCATACCGTGAGACGACGCAGGTGGGCCAGGCGGTGATGAGCGGACGCGAGCTCGCGCGGGCCATGGCCGATTACGCACTCCGGAGCTGCGGCGTCCCGCCGCAGGTGGCCTGACCATGAGCACCACGCGCCTGGAAGCCTTCAGCGATGGTGTCCTCGCCATCATCATCACGATCATGGTGCTGGAGCTGCGCGTGCCACACGGCACCACGCTCGCAGACCTGGCCCCGGTACTGCCGACCTTCCTCAGCTATGTGCTGAGCTTCATTTACCTCGGCATCTACTGGAACAACCATCATCACATGCTGCACGTGACCCGCCAGGTGACCGGGAGCATCCTC
>DASSOW010000072.1:0-9228 GCA_035700175.1 Gemmatimonadales bacterium
ACGACTCACGACTCACGACTCACGACTCACGACCCACGACCCACGACTTACGACCTACGACTCATGACCAGTTCCCGTATCGGCGACAAGAAACTCTCCGTCTGGCAACGCATCCGTCGCTTTGCGATGACCGATGTGGGCGCGCTGGTGCGCGGGCTCCAGGCGGACGACCTGGAGCAGATCGAGCGCGTCCTGCTCGAGGCTGATTTCGGCGTCCCGGCCACGCTGGAGCTGACCGACGAGCTCGAGCGCCTGATTCGTGATGGCAAGGTGAAGACCGATCGCGACCTGCACGAGCGGCTCGTCGCGCGCCTTGCAGATATGCTGGCGGCACCGGGAGATGCCGGCCTCATCGCGCGCGCGAATCCGGGGCCGGCTGTCGTGCTCATCATGGGTGTCAATGGCGTGGGGAAGACCACCACCGTGGCCAAGCTGGCGCGCCGCCTGGGCGCCGAGGGCCGCACGGTGCTGCTGGCAGCAGCGGATACCTATCGCGCTGGTGCTATCGCGCAGCTCGAGGTGTGGGCGGAGCGACTCGGTGTGCCGTGCGTCAGCGGTGCGCCCGGTGGCGATCCGGCAGCTGTGGTGTTTGATGCCGTGGGTGCCGCAGTGGCGCGTGGTGCCGACACCGTGCTGGTGGACACGGCCGGACGGCTGCACACGCAGGAGGGGTTGATGGAAGAACTCAGGAAGGTGGCGCGGGTGGCAGGCCGCCGGGTGGAGGGCGCACCGCATGAGGCGCTGCTGGTGCTCGACGGCACCGTAGGGCAGAACGCGATCCAGCAGGGCCGCCTCTTTGCGCAGGCCGTCTCGCCCACCGGCATCATCGTCACCAAGCTGGATGGCAGCGCCCGGGGTGGCGCTGTGGCCGCGCTCCGGCGCGAACTCGATCTTCCCATCCGCTTCCTTGGCACGGGCGAAGGCCTCGATGACCTCCAGCCCTTTGATGCCCGGCAGTTCGCCGAGTCCCTGCTGGCAGAGGGGCAGTCCTGACCGCGCGCGAGCGACCGGCGCAGGGCATCCAGCTGGACACGCCGGTCAAGTTCCTGAAGGGGATCGGCGAACGGCGCGCCGATGCACTCGCGCGACTCGGCATCGAAACAGCCGGCGACCTTCTCTACCACATTCCCCATCGCTACATCGACGCGTCCAGCGTGACGCCGGTGGCGCACGCGCGGGTCGGTGACGACGTAGCCTGTGTCGGCACCGTCATCACGAAGGCGGTCACGCCCACTCGGCGCGGGCTCCGGATCTTCAGTGCGGTGATCCGCGATGCCTCCGGCGTGCTGGAGTGCGTCTGGCCCGGCCAGCCATTCCTGGATCGAACCATCCAGAAGGGGCAGACCCTGCTGGTGGCTGGTCCGATCCGGTTCTATCACGGTCGCCAGATGGCGCCGCGGGAGTACGTGGTCCTGGCCGAGGATGACGCCGAAGACCCGCTGGACGCGGGCCGGGTGCTGCCGGTCTATCCGGCGACGGAGGGACTTTCCCACCGCGTCATTCGCGGGCTCATCGACCGGCACCTGGATGCGCTCCTGGTGCTGGCGGAGGATACGCTGCCCGACGCGTTGCGCCGCGCCGCCAACGTGCCGCCGCTCGGTGACGCGCTCCGCATGGTGCACCGGCCGACTTCCAGCGCTGAGGCGGAGCGGGGCCGCCAGCGGCTGGCATTCGATGAGTTGCTCGATCTCCAGCTCACGCTGGGTCGGGCCCGCCGGCTGGCGCGGCGCGAGCGACAGGGTGGCATGCATTTCGAGCTCAAGCGAACGCTGACGACGAAACTTCGCGAGTCACTCCCGTTTGAACTGACCGCCGACCAGCGCAAGGCCATTTCGGAGCTGGTGGACGACATGGCGAGCCCCCACCGGATGCACCGACTGCTCATGGGAGACGTGGGCACCGGCAAGACTGTGGTGGCGCTCTTTGCCATGCTGCTCGCGCTCGAGAACGACTGCCAGGCGGCGCTGATGGCGCCGACCGAACTGCTGGCCGAACAGCATCACGCGACGCTCACCACGCTGCTCCAGCCGCTAGGCCTCGCGCCCGAACTGCTCCTGGGTCGGCTCTCCTCGAGTGCCAAGAGCGCGGCACGGGAGCGGCTTGCATCGGGCGAGTCACCGATCGTGGTGGGCACCCACGCCCTGATCCAGGATGAGGTGAATTTTCGGCGGCTCGGGCTCGTCGTCATCGATGAGCAGCACAGGTTCGGCGTGGAGCAGCGGGCCGCGCTGATCGGCAAGGGCTCGGCGCCCGACGTGCTACTCCTCTCGGCGACGCCGATTCCGCGCTCGCTGGCGCTGACCCGGTTTGGCGACCTCGATGTCTCCGTGCTGCGCGAGCGTCCACCCGGCCGGGGCCGTATCCGCACCGCCGTGCGCGCCGCCGGCCAGCGCCAGCGGGTCTTCGATTTCATCGCCGAATCGTGCCGCGCTGGGGGCCAGGCGTACGTCGTCCTTCCGGTCATCGAGGAATCGGAGAAGGCCGACCTGCGCGCGGCGACGACCATGTTCCAGAAGCTCCAGGCCGAATGGCCCGATCTCGCGGTCGGGCTGGTGCACGGCCGGCTCAAGCCGGAGGAGCGGGATGAGGTCATGCGCCGATTCCGCTCGGGAGAGATCCATGTGCTGGTCGCCACGACGGTAATCGAAGTCGGCATCGATGTCGCCAATGCCACGATCATGGCCATCGATCATCCGGAGCGCTTCGGGCTGGCGCAGCTGCACCAATTGAGGGGCAGAGTCGGGCGCGGTGCGGCCGAAAGCTTCTGCATCCTGCTCAGCTCCGGCGAGGGCCGGGAGCGGCTGCATGCCTTCGCGGCGACGGAAGATGGCTTCCGGATCGCCGAAATGGACCTGGAAGAAAGGGGCCTCGGGGATCTCATCGGCACCCGCCAGTCCGGGGGCTTTGCGGTGCGGTTTGCCCGCGTCCCGGACGACGACGGCCTGCTGGCCATCGCGCGAATCCGGGCCGATGCCATTCTTGAGGACGATCCGGCACTGACGAGGGCAGGCAATCGCGCGCTTCGCGCCCGGATCCTCGCGCGCTTCCCGCGGGCAGTGGAGTTCTTTCGGACGGGATGATTCTGCGCTATGCGCTATGCGCTGTGCGCTGTGCGCTGTCCGCTGTGCGCTGTGCGCTGTGCGCTATGCGTTGAACGTCGACCAATCAGAACCTCAGCGCCACCCCAATCTCGGTTCGCTCGTTCCCGATGCTCACCTTGGGCTCGAACGGGATGTTATCGGGCGGGCCCTTGGGGCGGGCGAATTCCCAGACGAACAGCACGGCGGCGCCAAGCGCCGCGGCTTCGCCGCCAACCAGCCAGTTGCGGGCGCGGCGATCATACGCCACCGAGCCCTGATACAGGCGCTCACTCTCGGCATCCGCATAGGTGCCGCCGGGACCCAGCTCGCACAGCGCGTGATCGCTGTCGCAGCGATCGTGGAGCTGGTTGAAGATCGAGTCGGCGTTACTGTGCGCGCTCGCCGCCGCCAGGTTCATTCCGATCGAGCCCGCCACCAGCAGCCACTTGCCGTACTTGATTGGCGCAGGGCTGCCCTGCGCGGCGAGCGGCGCGCGCCCGATGATGGCGAGCAGGCAGCAGAGCAGGGCGATGCGTTTCATTGCACGAACCGATGCAGGTCGCCGGCTCCGCCAATGGCGGCGAAGCCGTCGGACAGGGGAACGGGCGGAATATCGACGGCGGGCCAGAGCTGCACTCGCCACCGTTCGGAACCATCGCGGTTGAGCCCGCGCACGGTGCCATCGGCGCCGCCGATCAACAGGTCGGGGCCGATGGCGGCGATGCCCGATGTCAGTGGCCAGTTGAGCCGCGCCAGTTCCCGCACGGCAGGAGTTGCACCGCCGACAATTTCATAAATCGTTCCGATGCGCGTGGCCGCCCACACCGTATCCCCTGATACGGCGACAGGACCCAGCACAGGCGCATCAACCCGTACCCGCCACTTCTCCTCGAGCGTCGTGGGATCAATGGCCACCACCGCGGAATCCGCGAGCCCGGTCACCAGCAGGCGGCCGAGAGGCATCCAGCCACTGAGACTCACGCCGCGCATGCGGCGGTGCTTCACCAGCCGCCCAGCGGCGGTCTCGTAGAGCATCAGCGAGTCCATGGTGGTCACGAGCACGTGGCCAGCATCCGCGGCGACCGGCGCGGTACGGGAACTGCCGGCGTGGCGCTGCCACCGAAGCCGGCCAGTGGCGGCGTTGACGGCCACGACCTGCTGGCGCCGGGTCATGGCTACGATCATGTCGCCGACCCTGGCCAGCGGAGAGGTGATCTCGCCGGTCGACGTGCGCCACAGCAGCCTGCCGTCGAGCGCGTGTGCCTCGATGCGGCCACCGGGACGACCGGTGCCGACGTAGATCCGGTTGCCATCGGTCAGCACGCCCCCGGCAGCCTCCCCCGGCAGGTGTGAGGTCCAGAGCGCCTGAGCCGAGTCAAGGCCGACCGCCACCAGCCGGCGATTGGCGGCGGCCGCGACCACGATCGAGCCGGTGACGCCAAGAGGAGCGGTGACGCCACGGGCCGTCTCAGCGCTCCAGAGCTCGGTCGGGGGGCTCCCGGCCAGCTCCGGGGGAATCGGGGCCGGCGGCGGGTGAAAATTGATGCACGCCGCGTTGACGCTCATTCCGAGCGCCGCTAGACTCCAGCCTCCAATACGCAACGTCAATTTCATCCATGGCTTTCCAATGACTGTGGCACGAATCAGCGAACTTGGTGGTCTCGGCGGACAAGTGGTGACGGTTCGCGGCTGGGTCGTGACCACACGCTCCAGCGGCAAGATTGCGTTCGTGGTCATCCGGGACGGCTCCGGCCTCGTGCAGGGCATCGTGGCCCGGAAGGAAGTTGATGACGCCACCTGGGAGCGATTCGGCCAGCTGACCCACGAGACGACAGTAGCGCTGACGGGCGAGGTGCGGCCCGATGCCCGCTCCCCTGGCGGCGTGGAGCTTGGCGTGCAGGGCATCGAGATTCTGGGTGCCAGCCCTGACTTTCCCATCACTCCCAAAGAGCATGGGACGACTTTCCTCTTTGAACATAGACATCTCTGGCTCCGGAGCAGGCGCCAGGTCGCCATTGCCCGGGTGCGGCACGAGCTGGTGCAGGCCATCCGGGACTTCTTCTACCAGCGCGACTTCACGCTGGTCGACACCCCGATCCTGACCGGTGCCATCGGCGAGGAGGCGGGCAACCTCTTCGCTACGGAGTATTTCGACCTGGGCACCGCCTACCTGGCCCAGACGGGGCAGCTCTATCTCGAAGCGGCGGCCGCCGCGCTGGGCCGGGTGTATTGCTTTGGCCCGACCTTCCGGGCCGAGAAGAGCAAGACTCGTCGACACCTGACCGAGTTCTGGATGGTGGAGCCGGAGGTGGCCTTCAACGACTCCGACGCCAACATGCGGCTGCAGGAAGAATTCATCAGCTACCTGGTATCGAGGATCCTGGAGTCACGTGCCGAAGAGCTGAAGGAGCTGGAGCGAGACACGTCGCCGCTGGAGCGGGTGCAGGCGCCGTTTCACCGGATTTCCTACACTGACGCCGTCAGCAGGCTCCGGGAGCTGGGCTCGGACATGGAGTGGGGGCGCGACCTGGGCGCCGACGATGAAACGCTCCTCGCCTCCCAGTACGATCGCCCCGTGTTCGTGTTCAACTACCCGCGCGAGGTGAAGGCCTTCTACATGAAGGAGAACCCGGCCGACCCGCGTACGGTGCTCAACAACGACTGCCTGGCTCCGGAAGGCTACGGGGAGATCATCGGCGGTTCCCAGCGCGAGGACGATCACGACAAGCTGCTGGCCCGGATCGAGGCGCAGGGCCTCAACCCCGAGGCCTATCGCTGGTATCTCGATCTCCGCAAGTACGGCACCTTCGTGCACTCGGGATTTGGCCTTGGGGTCGAGCGGGCGCTGGCCTGGATCTGCGGCTATCCCCACATCCGGGAAGGCATTGCGTTCCCGCGGCAGATACATCGGTTGTATCCTTGAGCTGCGAGCTGCGAGCTGCGAGCTGCGAGCTGAGAGCTGAGCGCTGATGGCTACGAGCCTACGCCTCGCGAAACTCTTCGCTCTTGGCTCGTAGCTCTTGGCTCCTGGCTTTTAGCTCTCGGCATTTAGCTCTCAGCTCCCAGCCTGCTTCACCTCATCCCACAGCCGGTCGAGTGCCGCAAGGCCAGCTCCGTCCATGCTGATGCCCCGCTCAGCGGCGAGCGCCTCGATCTGGCGGAAGCGGCGGATGAACTTCTGGTTGGCACGTTCCAGCGCGGCGCCGGGCTGAAGGTCGAGCTTGCGTGCCAGGTTCACCACCGCGAAGAGCAGGTCACCCAGCTCATCCTCCAGCGCGTCCCTGTCACTGGCGCCAGCCTCGCGCTCCAGCTCCTCGGTCTCCTCCTTCACCTTTGCCAGCGGCCCGGCGGCATCCGGCCAGTCGAATCCCACCGACGCCGCACGCTCCTGCAGCCGGAACGCCATGAGCAGCGGCGGGAGCGTTGCAGGCAGGCCGTCCAGCGTGCCGCGCGTCCGCTCCCGTCGCTTGAGAGTCTCCCAGGCCTCGCGCGGACCCAGGTCAAAGAGATGCGGGTGCCGCCGCTGCATCTTCCGGATGACCTGGTCCGCCAGCGTTTCTGCCGTGGCACTGCCTTCCTCTTCCGAGAGCACCAGTTGCCACGCCAGGTGCAGGAGGAAATCGCCCAGCTCCTCCCGAATGGCGTCGCGGTCATTCTCGCCGATGGCGTGGTCCAGCTCCAGGACCTCTTCCACGAGGTACGGCCGAAGAGTGGCGCGGGTCTGCACCCGGTCCCAGGGGCAGCGCTCGCGGAGGTCGCGCACCAGGTCCATGACTCGCGTGAGCGCCGGCTTCTCTTGCATCCGCTCTCCCGTGGGAAATATCCTTCCTGCCACCTCGATGAATACCTCTCTCGCTGACACGCCTGAACGGGCATGGGTCGACGTCGACCTCGCCGCCCTGAGACGGAACGCCCGCCGGGTGGCGCGCGTGTCCGGCGCGCAGTTGCTGCCGATGGTCAAAGCTAATGGTTACGGCCTCGGCGCCGTGGCGGTGGTGCGAGCGCTGGAGGCGCTCAATCCGTGGGGATATGGGGTGGCCTGTCCCGCCGAGGGCCGGGAACTGCGCGAGGCAGGCATCGAGCGGCCGGTGCTGGTCTGCACCCCGTGTCCGCCCAGCTGGATGCCGACCATGCTGCGGCACCGGCTCACGCCACTGCTGGCGGATCGCGAGGCGGTGCGCGCATGGCTCGCCCAGGCGGACGGACGCCCTTTTCATGTGGGTGTGGATACCGGCATGGCCCGCGGTGGGTTCAGCGCGGTTGACCGGGCAGCGTGCGACGCCCTGCGACAGCTGCTGGCAGGGGCACCCGGCTACGAAGGCATCTGCACCCATTTTCATTCGGCAGATGAGCAGCCGGAGACCATCGGCATCCAGTGGGACGAATTCCAGCAGGTAGTGACCTCGGTGGGCCGGGCCCCGCTGGTGCATGCCGCCAACAGCGCGGCCGCGTTGCGTCACCCGGTGGCGGCTGGTGACCTGGTGCGGCCGGGCATCTTTCTCTATGGCGGCGAGGCCGGTGGACAGGTGCCGGAGCCGGTCGCACAGTTCCGCAGCCGGGTGGTGGCGGTGGAGCAGCTCGCGGCCGGCCAGACGGTCAGCTACGGCGCCACCTGGCGCGCCAGTGCGCCAACCCGCGTCGCCGTGGTTGCTGCCGGCTACGCGGATGGCTGGCACCGTAGCGCGTCGTCCCGGAGTGTCGTGGAATTGCGCGGCCAGCGGGTGCCAGTGCGTGGTCGCATCACCATGGACATGACGATGGTCGAGGCCCCGGCCGATGCGGCGCCCGATGATATCGTCACGATATTCGGCGGACTCGTGTCGCTCGACGAACAGGCCGCGCTCGCGGGCACCATTTCCTACGAGCTGCTCACCAGCCTGAGCCCGCGGGTCGAGCGTCGCTATGCTGAGGCATCATGAAGAATCGGCGTGCAGCCATCATCGTGCTGGACGGCGTGGGTATCGGTCCCGCGCCCGATACTGCCGCCTACGGCGACGAAGGCAGTGATACGCTGGGCCATGTCCTGGCAGGCGGCGGGCTGGACCTGCCCCACCTCAAGGCCCTGGGTCTCGGACGATGCGCGCCGCTCGATGGTGTCCCGCCAGTGCCGGAGCCGGGCGCCGCATGGGGTACTGCCCAGCCGGCCAGTGCGGGCAAGGACAGCACCACCGGGCACTGGGAACTCTGCGGCGTCATCCTGAAGCAGCCATTTCCAACGTACCCCGACGGTTTCCCCGACGAAGTGATCGACGAGTTCAGCCGTCTGACTGGGCGGGGAGTGCTGGGGAACCGCGCGGCGTCGGGTACCGCCATCCTGGATGACCTGGGCGCGGAGCACGTGCGGACCGGGTCGTGGATCGTCTATACCTCGGCCGACAGCGTCTTCCAGGTGGCGGCCCACGAGGGCGTGGTGCCGCTCCAGGAGCTGTACGCTGCCTGCGAAACAGCGCGCGCCATGCTGCAGGGTCGCCATGGAGTCTCGCGGATCATCGCCCGCCCATTCATCGGGGAGCCGGGGGCCTGGGTTCGCACAGCCAATCGGCGGGACTACAGCCTGCCGCCCGCAGGCGAGACGCTGCTCGACGTGCTGGCGGAGCGGGATATCCCCAGGGTCGGGGTGGGGAAGGTGGACGACCTTTTTGCAGGCCGGAACATCTCTTCCACGCACACTGCAACCAATGCGGTGGCCTACGGCCTGCTCGAGGAGGCCCTCGCGACCATGGGTCGCGGGTTCCTGTTCGCCAATGTCATCGAGTTCGACCAGTCCTGGGGTCACCGGAATGACGTCGCCGGCTTCCGGCGGGGGCTGCTGGAGCTGGATGCCGCGCTGCCCCGCCTGCTCGGGCGCCTTCGGCGGGAAGACCTCGTTATCTTTACGGCCGATCATGGCAACGACCCGACGACTCCTTCCACGGATCATTCCCGCGAGGTCGTGCCGCTGCTGGTGACGGGGCCGAGGGTCCGGCCGGTGCCACTGGGGCGGCGGGCCACTTTCGCTGACGTGGGGCAGACGGTTGCCGAATTCCTGGGCACCCGTCCGCTGGCCGCGGGCACCTCATTTCTTGACGAGGTCATGACGTGACAGACGGGCTGGAATCCGCCGCGCGCGCAGCACAGGCGCACGCGTACGCTCCCTATTCGCACTTCC
>DASSOW010000073.1:0-3141 GCA_035700175.1 Gemmatimonadales bacterium
GCCACGGTTTCGCCTGCGGACTACGTGGCCGAGCACGGCGCCAATATGCCTGGCTTCACCTACGACGAGGAGTCCTACGCGGATCCTGCCCTGGACACCTGGATCGTCGAGGTCGGCCGCCTGCTCCGCGAGGCTCGCGAGGCTCCGGCTGCGGCGCCGGTCAAGCCCAAGCCGAAGGCCAAGCCTCCGAAGGCAGAGCCGAAGGCCGATGCCTGAGGCCCCCACCTGGGCCCGCGCCCTGGTCCTGCAGGTCTGTGCGGAGGCCGGTGCGCCCACGCCCCGCCTCTCCTGGCGGTTCCGCGACCGCCCGACCTCGTCAGGGGTGACGCGCCGCGCGGCTGGTTCCATCTCCGTGGTGGCCGGTCAGGACCCGATGGATCAGCGCCTGACCCTCCTCCACGAGCTGGCCCACTGGCTGGATCCCGCGCTGGCCGCGCCGCGCCGCCGGGGAGCGCGGCGAGTCGGGCATCACGGGTTGGCGTTCTATCGGCTTGCCTTCTCGCTGTACGAGCGCTTCGGTGTTCCCGCAGCCTTTGCGCTGACCGCGGAGGCGGGGCGCTACGCCAGCTCCCTCGGCCACGCGCGACGCCTGGGGATTGCAGGAGCGGAGGAGGCTTGGAAAGCGCGCCGGGCCGCTATCCGCGACGGCGCCGCTTCCCGCCGTCCGCTGCGCATCCTCGTGCCGGAGCACCGCGTCCAGCTGGTCCGCGACGGCCGATGGACCCGCTGCGCCACGTGCGGCGTCCGCATCGTGGGACCCGTCCTGCGCCGCATGCGCCGGCGCCCCGGCCGCCACGTCACGTACAGCGTGGCCTAGTGGAGCAGCCTCTCCCGCTGACCGGCGTCCGGGTGGTGGACTGCTCGCGCGTGCTGGCCGGTCCCTTCGCGACCATGCTGCTCGCGGACCTGGGCGCCGACGTCATCAAGCTCGAGCCACCCGCCGGCGACGAGAGCCGCGGCTGGGGTCCGCCGTGGTGGGGCGAACCGGGGGATCGGCGGAGCGCCTACTTCGCCTCGGTCAACCGAAACAAGCGGTCAGTGGTGGTCGACCTCAGGACCGATGCTGGCCGCGACATCCTGGATCGCCTCGCCCACGACGCCGATCTGCTGGTGCACAACGCCCGCCGGTCGAGCGCGGAGCGGCTGGGCCTGGATGCGGCGCGACTCCGGGCGGAGCACCCGAACCTGGTAGTCGCCGCTGTCGGCGGCTTTGTGGGCGGGGACGCGGGGCTGCCGGCCTACGACCTGCTGGCCCAGGCGATGAGCGGCCTCATGGCGGTCACCGGCGAGCGCAGCGGAGCGCCGCAAAAGGCCGGCGTTGCCGTGCTGGACCTGCTGGCCGGCCTGGAGCTGGCGGTCGGCGCGCTGGCGGAGCTGCTCGGCCGCACGAAAGGCACGGCCACGAAAGCGGTGAGCGTCAGCCTGATGGAGTCGAGCGTCACCGCGCTGACCAACGTGCTGGCCAACCACCTGGCCAGCGGCGTGGAGCCGGAGCGGTGGGGGAACGAGCATCCGAACATCGTTCCGTATCAGGTGTTCCCCACGCGGGACGGGCACGTGGCGATCGCGGTGGGGAATGACGCGCAGTACGCGCGGCTGCTCGGCGTACTGGGCCTGCCGGCAGAGGAGCGGTTCGCCACCAACCCGGGGCGCGTGGCCGGTCGCGCGGAGCTCATCCCGCTACTGGGCGCGACGATTGAGGCGCGCGGGCGGGACGAGCTGGTCGCGGCCCTGCGCGAGTCCGATGTGCCATCGGGCCCCGTCAGCAGCGTGAGCGAGGCCCTGACCTGGATGGAGGCCGCGCACGAGGGCTCCTGGCTCCAGACCGCCGGCGGCATGCGGCTGGCGCCCGATCCCATCCGCCTCGATGGTCAGCCGCTGCCCCTGCGCCGCCCACCACCGCTGCTGGGGGAGCACACTGCCGAGGTGTTGGGCAGCCTGGGCTTCGGTGCCGGAGAGCTCGAGGACTTGGGCGCCTGCGGCGTCGTGAATCACGACCTTTGACCGAAGCGTGGGCGGAGGCAGATGCCCGCTCGAAACCGCGAAGTCGCTTCGAACGTTGACTCCGGTCAACGCAAAAGGTGGACTTTAGTACTAGGTCGTTGACACCCGCTGGTACTATCCCGGCGCTGCCAATCGCGGAGCGCCAGGGGAGACGCAACGCGACGGCCACAAAGGCCTACCGAGCGGTAGTAGTGCCTACTACCTCCGTAAGGGATTTCGGTTCCCCCCTCAGTAGGTCTTTGCGCGCGCATGGTTTCGCCCGCGTCCCGAGCTGTCTCGCGCCGTGCCTTGGCACTGGTGCTGAGCACCTCCTTCGTCTACTCGCTGGTTGCGGTCCATGCACCGCTGTCCGTGCGAGCCGCCGGTCCTTGCGACCCGCCGATCGTCAACGAGATTGTTTGCGAGAACTCGAAGCAGGGCAGTCCCTCCTCCGAATGGGAGGTCAACGGCGCCGGAGACGCGTCCATCCAGGGGTTCGCCACCGACATCAGCGTCGACCAGGGCCAGACCATCGGCTTCAAGATCGACACGACCGCGGCTGACTACAGAATCGACATCTATCGGCTGGGCTACTACGCCGGCGATGGCGCCCGGCTGATCACGACCATCGGGACGGCGGCCACGACGGAGACGAACCAGCCCGACTGCCAGCTAATCGACGGGACCACCGACGACAACCTGGTCGACTGCGGCAACTGGAGCCTCTCGGCCACCTGGAATGTCCCGGCCGATGCCGCCTCGGGCATCTACATCGCGCGGCCGAAGCGCGCTGACAACGATGGGGCAAGTCACATCGTCTTCATCGTCCGCGACGACGACGGCGGCTCTGACCTGCTGTACCAGACATCGGACACCACCTGGCAGGCGTACAACCAATACGGCGGGTACAGCCTGTACTCCGGCCCATCGGGTCATGCCCACAAGGTCAGCTACAACCGGCCGTTCACCACGCGCGGGGGGCCGACCGAAGACTGGTTCTTCAACGCCGAGTACCCGATGGTCCGCTGGCTCGAGCGCAACGGCTACGATGTCAGCTACATCTCGGGCCTCGATACCCATCGCGCCGGTGCGCTGCTGACGAACCACAAGGCGTTCATCTCTGTCGTCCACGACGAGTACTGGTCAGGCCAGCAGCGC
>DASSOW010000074.1:0-11528 GCA_035700175.1 Gemmatimonadales bacterium
GGGGCATTTGACATGGCTGGTGGGAGAACAGGCGGGGCAGGATGGGCAGGAATGGTCGAGCGCTGAGCGCTGAATGCTCCACGACCGTTGACCACCTGCCCATCCAGCCCATCTCGCCCATCCTGTCTACAAGTCCGTCCGCAACACCCTCGCCTCTCCCAGATAGATATGCGATGGCGACCAGTCGGGTGCCGTGGCACGCACGTGGAGCAGCACCCGCAGGCAGCGGGGGAGGGCGCCGGGCACGGCCAGTTCCGTGGCACAGAGCATCGGTACCCGCTGCCATCCGACCTGGCGCGCGGCGTTAGCCGGAAAGACGGCATCGAGGTCCGGCGTGAGCGTGAAGATGGCGCTTACGACGTCATCCGGCGTGAGGCCGTTTGCATCCATCAAGGTGGCCAGCAGGTCGCCGGTGGCCTGCGCGATCGCGACGGCCGTGTTGTCGTCCACTGAAATGGCGCCCCGCACCGCCACGACACCTGGGTGGCAGGCGACATGCGCGGCGAGATGCCGCTCCATGCGGACGCTGCTGCGCTCGGCGCCGAGCCGGCGGCGCGCGAGGAGCCAGAAGCGGGTCACGTTGTCGACCCGATCCTGGATGTCGCGTGCCAGCACGGCAAGGCCGAACGCCTCGGCGGCCTCCCTGCTCGTCACCACCGCCGAGACGGCGTCACCGCTTTCGACGAGGAGCCGGGCGGCGCCGGCCGTGTCGTGCACTGCGTCGGTGCGCATGTGCGGATGGTGCGCGGCGAAGCGGGTGCATTGCTGGAGCGCGACGGGGTGTGAGCGCAGCACCTCGACATGCTCGAGCCGGGTGCCGGGCAGGGCGGCACACACCAGCCGGATGGGTAGCTCGGTCTCGCCATCGATGCGAAGATCGGCCCCGGCGATGGCGGTGAGGCTTTCGCGCACCACGCCGGCCAGGGAGTTGTGCACCGGCAGCAGCAGGCGGTCGGCGTCACCGTCCTCCAGCGCAGCCACTGCGGCGGCGAAGCTTTCATAGAAATGCGGTTCGGCCCGGTCGCCGAGTAGCTGCTGCAGGGCGGCATGGCTGAAGCAGCCGGTTTCGCCCTGCACGCCCACCCGCAGGTGCGTCGCGGTCAGCGTGGCCGCCGTCATGCGACCGCCGGGGTGCGCCACGCAGCCGGCGCATGAGGCTCATGAAGCGCGCGTCCGGCAGCGCCGACAAATCCGGCGAGCCGTTCCATGAGCGTGGCAAACTCCTCGAACGAGAGCGACTGCTCGCCGTCGGAGCGGGCCGTGTCGGGCTGGGGATGCACCTCGATGATCAGGCCATCGGCCCCGGCGGCGACGGCGGCGCAGGCGAGCGGGAGCACCAGCGACCTTCGTCCGCCCGCATGGCTCGGATCGACGATGACCGGGAGATGGGTTTCCTCCTTGAGCACCGGTATCGCTGCAATATCGAGGGTATTGCGGGTGGCGTTTTCGAAGGTGCGGATGCCCCGTTCGCAGAGGACCACCTGGGCGTTGCCGTGGGCCATGATGTATTCCGCCGCCATGAGCAGCTCTCGGATGGTGGCCGAGAGCCCGCGCTTCAGCAGCACCGGCCGGCCACACTGCCCGACCTCGGAGAGCAGGGCGAAGTTCTGCATGTTCCGCGCGCCCACCTGGAGCATGTCCGCGTGCTCCGCCACCAGCTCCACCAGCCGGGTGTCCATGACTTCAGTGACCACCGGCAATCCACTCTCCTCTCGCGCTTCCGCCAGCAGTTGCAGCCCTTCGGCGCCCACTCCGCGGAAGGCATAAGGCGACGTCCTCGGCTTGAAAGCCCCGCCCCGGAGCATCACCGCGCCCGAGTCCCTCACGGCGAGCGCCGTTCGAACCAGCATGTCCCGGCCCTCGACCGAGCAGGGGCCCGCCATGACGGCGAACTCACGACCGCCGATCGAGGCGCTGCCGGCGTGCACCAGCGTGGTGCCCGCGCCCGGTGCCGCTTCGCGGGATGCGAGCTTGTAGGGCCGTAGCACGGGGGTGACAGACTCGATGCCTGGCAGCGCCAGCAGCGGCACCTCGGCGAGCTGGTCTTCGTCTCCGACGCAGGCAATGACAGTGCGCTGGGCGCCATGCACCACGTGGGCCGTGAGGCCCAGGGACTCCACGCGCTCGCAGACTTGGGTGAGCTCAGTTTCGGTAATACCGGCCCTGGTAACGATCAGCATCAGTGACTCACGGCTTTGGGAAAAAAGAAACGGGCCCCCGGTGAAAACCGGGGGCCCGCAGGAGATCGGGAGCGTCAGTTCAGCCGCGTGCGCTCACCCGATTCCGGCCCCCGGAGGAACCGAAATAGAAGGCAAACGCATAAAAGGCGGCGCGTGGCATGGGACTAATGTCGGGAAACGGGAGAGATAGCGCAAGAGGCATGGGGCTGGGGGAAGGACACGTGACTCGCGACCTGCGACCTGCGACCTGCGACCCCCATGCCCCACGCCCCATGCCCCATGCCCTCTTCCCGTCCTCCCGTCTTCCCAACTTCCCGCCTACTTTCCCCCCATGCCAAATCCCAACCAGATCACCATGTCCGCGGGGAAGCTGGTCGTCCCCGATCAGCCTGTCATCCCGTTCATTGAAGGCGACGGCACCGGTCCCGACATCTGGCGCGCGTCGCAGCGGGTGTTTGACGCCGCGGTCGAGAAGGCGTACGGCGGCAAGCGCCGGATCCAGTGGAGGGAAGTGCTGGCCGGCGAGAAGGCCAAGAACCAGGTGGACAACTGGCTCCCGGACGAAACGCTCAGCACCATCCGCGAGCACCTCGTGGCCATCAAGGGGCCGCTCACCACTCCGGTCGGCGGCGGGATCCGTTCGCTGAACGTGGCGCTGCGGCAGATCCTTGATCTCTACGTGTGCCTGCGGCCGGTGCGCTGGTTCCAGGGCGTGCCGTCGCCGGTCAAGCGGCCCCAGGATGTCAACATGACCATCTTCCGGGAGAACACGGAGGATATCTACGCTGGCATCGAGTACGCGGCAGGTACCGAGAGCAACGCCAAGCTCATGGCGCTCCTGGCGGAGCATTTCCCCAAGGAGTTCGACAAGATCCGGTTCGGCACCCAGGCCAAGGTGGACGGCTGGCAGGCGCAGCTCGAATCCATCGGTGCACCCCATCGGGACCTGCAGGTAGAGACCGGGCTCGGAATCAAGCCGGTGAGCCGGCTGGGGACCGAGCGGCTGGTGCACAGCGCCATCAGCTTCGCCATCGAGCAGGGAAGCAAGTCGGTGACGCTGGTCCACAAGGGCAACATCATGAAGTTCACCGAGGGCGCGTTCCGCGACTGGGGCTACCAGGTGGCACGTGACTTTTTTGGCGCCGTGCCCCTCGACGGCGGACCGTGGCATGTGATTCCCGAGGGGAAGCCCGGGGCCGGGCTGGTCATCAAGGACGCCATCGCCGACGCGTTCCTCCAGCAGATCCTCCTGCGGCCCGCCGAGTACGACGTGATCGCCACGCTCAATCTCAATGGCGATTACATCTCCGACGCGCTGGCCGCGCAGGTGGGCGGGATCGGCATCGCGCCGGGAGCCAACATCAACTACGTGACCGGCCACGCCATCTTCGAGGCGACCCACGGCACGGCTCCCAAGTACGCGGGCCAGGACAAGGTGAACCCCGGTTCGGTGATCCTTTCCGGCGAGATGATGCTGCGCTACCTCGGCTGGGCCGAAGCGGCTGATCTCATCGTACGTGGACTGGAGAAGACCATCGGCCAGAAGCGGGTGACGTATGACTTCGAGCGGCAGATGGACGGCGCGACGCTGCTCAAGTGCAGCGAGTTCGGGGAGGCGGTAGCGGGAAATATGGCGTAGGGACCAGGGATTAGGGACTAGGGGCTAGGGATTAGGGATTAGGGACTAGAGATCAGCGGTGAGAGACGACCGCCAGCCCCTCCGCCCTAATCCCTAGCCCCTAGCCCCTAGCCCCTAGTCCCTAGTCCCTCGTCCCTCGCTCCCGCTCCATCCTCCTTCTATCCCGCTTCGTCGGCCGGCCCTTTTCGTCAAAGGTGAAGGGCGCGGGTGCGTGCTTGAGCTGCCAGGCCAGCCGCTCCCGCGCCTCCCGGCTCGCCGCGGTCTCCTCATACAGCAGTGCGGCCGCGCGGGCCGGCCCGCGCCGGGCGGCCAGGTCTCGCACCTCGATGATATGTTCATAGGGACCGAGGCGAATCCGCAGTTCGTCACCGGGTCGCACGCTCGCTGAACGCTTGGCGTGCAGCCCGTTCAGCTCCACCTTGCCGCCGGCAATCGCCGAGGCGGCCAGTGTGCGTGTCTTGAAGAAGCGCGCTGCCCAGAGCCACTGATCGAGGCGAACACGGCCCGGTGCTTGCAGGCCCGTGTCATCATTCGCATCGCCAGAGTTTCGCATCCATGCATTCTATGCCCTCTCCTGCCCGGAAGCCATGATCCTTTTCACGCTGTCGCTTGCGCTGCTCTGTCCCCTGCCTGTTCCGGTGGTGACACCGTCGGTGGACCGCCTCGTCGCGGCCGCCGCCGACAGCGCCATCCAGGACGCGCGGGCCGCACTCGAGCGCGGACAGCCATGGCATGCGAGCCGCCTGCTTGCGCCGGTGCTCGCAGACAGCGCGCGCCGGACCCCGGAAGTGACGCTGCTCGCCGCCACGGCGGCGAGCCGGTGGGGTGGCTGGTCATCGGTGCGTGAAATGCTAGAGCGGGAGAGATGGCTCGATGATGATCACGGGGCGGGCCGAGCCCTCCTGGCGCGCGCGCTGCTGGAAACCGGCGCCGATTCGGCAGCCGCCGCCCAGTCGCGGCTGGCGGTGCAGGCAGCCTCTGGCCGGGAGCAGGCGGAACGCCAGGTCATCCTGGCTCGCGCACTCGACCGGCTCGATTCACTCGATGCGGCAGCCAGCGCCTACGCCAGGGCCGCGGAAAAACTTCCGGCCATCGCCGACTGGCTGGTGTATCGGGCGGCCATCGTCACTCGTGACAGCACCGCGCGCGCCCGGCAGCTGGCCACGCTCACGCGGCCTGTGGTGGCGGACCAGGTGCCGGTTGCCCGCGCGGACGGGTTCAAGCGCAGCGGCGACTCGCTTCGCGCGGCCACGGCCTACGCCGCCGTCGGTGACATCGAGCAGTCCTGGCGGCTTCGGCTGGCGTTGACACCTGCCAGGTCCGCCGGGCGTGACAGTCTCCATGATGACCTGCTTCAGGCGCTTCGCTCCGCTCCCGGCACCGCACGCGCGTCGGCGGCGGTGCGGGTGCTGGATGCCGGCTTTGCGCCGCTTCCGGCCAGCACGCAGCTGCTGGTGGGCCGCGCGATCGCGTCCCGCGGACCCGCCAGCCGCACCGTGACCGCCTTCCAGCGCGCCTTTGCAGCCGGTCTCGGGGAATCGCGCGATCGCTGGGACTACGGCCGCGCCCTCTTTGCGCTCGGGCGCTACGCCGAAGCCGGGACCCAGTTTGCCCGGGTCAAGGAGCCGCGAAGCCTCGCGGCCTCGGCAGCTTACCAGCGGGGCCGTGCCTTGGTCCGCGAAGGCCGGCTCGAGGCAGGGCGTGATGCGCTTCGCGCGCTGATCCGCGACTATCCTGGCGAGACCGAACCGGCGGCAACGGCGCTCTTCCTGCTGGGCGACCTCGCCACTGATGAGGACCGCGACGCGGCGGCGCGCGACGCGTTCCGGACCGTGGTGACCCGCTATCCCCGCGCCAGTCTCGCCCCGGAATCGGCATTCCGGGCTGCCATCATCGCGCTGGTCGCCGGACACGCCGAGACCGCGGCGAAGGAACTCGATGCGCTGGCGGCCAGGTCGGGCGCGAACGCAGAACGGGACGCGGCGCGCTACTGGGCGGGACGGGCGTGGGCCCAGGCGGGCGACTCCACGGGCGCACGCGAACGCTGGCGGCTCGCCGCACGGGACTCTCTTGGCTACTACGGCGCGCTGGCCAGCCGGCGCCTGGGCCAGTCGCCCTGGGTACCGGCATCCGCCGAGGAGAAGTTCCAGGCGGTGCCCGATGCTGACAGCGCGCTGGCCAGGGTGGCTCTTCTGCGCCGGCTGGGCATGGATCGGGAAGCCCGCTGGGAACTCGCGGCGCTCGCGGATGTCAGCGGTGGCGATGCCGAGCGTCTCCTTGGTGTGGCCGCGGCCCTGCGCGACGCCGGCGAGGCATCGCGCGCCATGCGCCTCACCTGGCGGGCCATATCCGCCGGCGCGGCGCGCGATGCACGCACCTACCGGCTGCTCTATCCCGTGGTGCATCGTCCTGCGCTGATTGCCGAGGCCAGGCGGCGCGACGTGAATCCGGTGTTTGCGGCGGCGCTCATCCGGCAGGAATCCAACTTCACGCCCTCGGCGGTGTCGAACGCCGGCGCGCGAGGGCTGATGCAGGTGATGCCCAGCGTGGGCCACACCGTGGCCCGGTCCCTGGGCTATCCCCTGTGGGATGCGGTGCTACTCTTCGAGCCGGATGTCAATCTGGAACTGGGCATGGCGCATCTGGGCGAACTCAGCGAGCGTTATGCGACCGCCGTTGAGATCCTGGCCGCGTATAACGCCGGCGTGAGCCGGGTCGAGCGATGGGACGACAAGGCCGGCGTAGCCGACCCGGAAGTTTTTGCCGAACGCATTCCGTACGCGGAGACGCGCGACTACGTGCGCATCATCCAGCGGAATATGGATTTTTATGCGGCGCTGTATGATTGGAGCCGGCCCGCAAACCAGTAGGGGCGGCCCGCGGGGCTCCCCTACCGGTCGCGGACCGGCGACGAGGTAACCAATGCCTTCCCGCCCCCCCGGCGACCGCCGCCGCACCGACGACACGCTTACCGCACTTGACCAGTTCACCGAGCTGTTTGTCGTGCTCGACAGTGAGTGGCGGATCGTTCGGCTCAATCGCGCGGCCCGTTTCTATCTCATGCGGCTGGGCCTCGAGCCGGACCAGCTGACCGGACACGTCATCTGGAACGAAGTCCCGGCACTGATCGGGACGCCACTCTTTCGGGCCGCCGAGCGCGCCGTGCGGGAGCAGCGCCCGGTCGAGATCGAGGCATTCTTCCCGCCGTTGGAGCGGTGGTTTGCCGCCCGGTTCCTTCCAGGTGCGCCCGGTCTCCGCTGCTTCCTGCGCGACTCCACCGCGCAGCGAGCCGCAGAGCAGGAGGCCCGCACCAGCTCCACCCTCATGCAGACGGTCATCAACTCGACCGCCGATGTCATCTACGCCAAGGACCTGTCGGGCCGCTACGTCATGGGGAACCGGGCCCACCGCGAACTGCTTGGCAGGGATGCCACGGGACTCACCGACCACGACCTGTACCCGGCCCCCCTGGCCGAGCTCCTCGAGGCGAATGACCGGCTCGTGCTGGCCACGGCCGAAGCGCTGGTGTTCGAGGAAGCGGGAGAGACGTTTGACGGCGAGTTCGTGGTCTTCGAGAGCAGCAAGAGCGTCATGCGCGACGCCGCCGGGCGGCCCACCGGCGTCCTCGGGGTGTCACGCGACATCACCCAGAGCCGTCGCGAGCGTCGCCGTCGTGAGCTCCTCTATCAGGCGGGCGCGCGGCTCACCGCGTCACTCGACACCGACGCCACACTGGATGCGATCACCGAGCTGATTGTTCCCGACTTTGCGGACTACTGCCTGGTGGACCTGCTGTCGCCCACCGGCATCGTCCAGCGCGCCCGTGTCGCCTCGGCCAATCCGGCACGTGACCGACAGCTGGTCCAGGCGTTCCGGCGGGTCATGCCGCTCCTCGAGTGGAGCGATCACCCGATTTCCCTCGCTCTTCGCACCGCGGAGCCGGTACCGCTCTACAGCCTTGATGCGGCGGGGCTGGAGCGATTCGCGCCAACCGAAGCCCAGGGCGCTCCCATGCGCAAGGCGGGCATTACGTCGCTCGTCGCGGTGCCCCTGGTGGCGCACACGCAGGTGCTCGGCGCGCTGACGGTCGCCTACACTGGGGCCGAGCGGCGCTATGCGCCGGATGATGTCCCGCTTCTTCGCGCCCTGGCCGACCGGATTGCCCTCGCCATCGCCAACGCCCGGCTCTTCCGGGCGGTGCAGGATGAGCTGGCCCAGCGCACGGAGGCCCAGGCCGAGCTGTCCCGCTGGGGAAAGATCTTCGAGCATGCCGGCTGGGGCGTGGCCATCGGGGATCCCGAAACCGGCCGCTACGTGCGGGTCAATGACACCTACGCGCGGATGCATGGCTATTCGGCCGACGAGCTGGCCAACAGTGCGATCTGGGAGCTGACCGCGCCGGCGTATCGCGATTTCGCGCAGGAGGAGACGCGCCGGGCGCTCAAGGCCGGGCGTGTCGCGTTTGCGTCACGCCACTGCCGGCGCGACGGCAGTGAATTCCCGGTGCGCGTGGACCTGAGCACGATCGCGGACGGGCGCGGGGTGCTCCTGGCGGCCAACCTGCAGGATGACTCCGAGCGCCTGGGCGCTGAGGAGCGGCTGCGTGAGGCCCAGAAGATGGAAGCGCTGGGCCGGCTCGCCGGTGGCGTGGCCCACGACTTCAACAACATGCTCATGATCATCATGGGGTTTGCCGACTTCCTCGTCGCTGCCATGGATGAGTCCGATCCACGCCAGCGCGATGCAGTGGAAATCCGCAAGGCATCGGAGCGCGCGGCTTCGCTCACGCAGCAGCTGATGGTGTTCGGCCGCCGGATGCCCATGCGGCCGACGGCGGTGAACCTGAATGAAGTCGTCACCAGCCTGGGCGACATGCTGCGGTCGGTGCTGGGCGAGAGCGTCCAGCTCACGACGCAGCTCGACCCGACACCGGGCGGCATCCGGGTGGACCGCGGTCACCTGGAGCAGGCCCTGCTCAACCTGGCGCTCAATGCCAAGGATGCGATGCCTGGTGGCGGTGAACTCACGATCGTCACGCGCGCCCTCACGGTGACGGATGACACGCCTGCCGACCTGGGCGTAGAGTTGCCTCCGGGTGAGTACGAGCTGGTGGAAGTCGCCGACTCCGGGCACGGCATGGATGAAGCCACCCGGGCACGGATTTTCGAGCCATTCTTCACGACCCGGGTCGGGTCGCGCAACAGCGGTCTCGGCCTGTCGGTGGTATACGGCATGGTAACCCAGAACAACGGTCATGTCTGGGTGACCAGCGCACCGGGTGCCGGCTCCCGATTCAGTCTCTGCTTTCCCCGCATCGCCGTCGTGCCATCCACTGCCGCCGGCGCGCCGCATGAGGAGACCCCGCCGGGTCACGAGTCGGTCCTCGTGGTAGAGGATGAGCGAGCGGTCCGGCTGCTGGTTCACCGTGCGCTCACCCAGGCGGGGTACCAGGTCACGATGGCCAGCGACGCTGCGCAGGCGCTGGAAGTGCTTGCCGCCCACAAGTCCGTTCGCGTGCTGGTGAGCGACCTCGTGCTCCCTGGCATGTCAGGAACCAGGCTCGCGGCCGAAGCACGCCATCACCAGCCCGGCATCGCCGTGGTGCTCATGTCGGGACACGCGGGCCCCAAGCCGGAGGACGGCGTGATGCTGACCAAGCCCTTTGCGCCGGCAGAATTGGTGAGGCGGGTGAGGGAAGCGATAGACAGGCGGGGCGAGATGGGCAGGATGGGCGAGTGAGGCGGACAGGTCGGACAAGGCGGACAAGGCGGACAAGGCGGACGGGGCGGACAGAACCAGCGGCCAGCGACTCACTTGCCCATCCTGCCCATCTCGCCCATCCTGCCCCGTCCGCCTATGTTTCGCCCAATCACCTCACCGGAGCACACGCATGCGAGCACGGACGGTTCTCGCCGGTGCCGCGCTGCTTCTGATCGCGGCATGCGAACCGGACTACAGCAGCAAGGGCGCCGAGCCCACCCAGGTCGAGCCGATGGAGTCGGTGACCGGTGGAGCGGATCCCACCTCCATGTCGGGCCGGGTCAAGCCGGCGGACGAGGCCAACATCCAGCACCCCAACGCCGACGGCAATGCCGGCCGGCCGCCCGACGGCCCCGGCGCTCCGCAGGGTTATAAGGATTCGACCGGAGCGCATGCTGGCGCGTGAGTGACGGCCGGCGCCTGACCGCGCGCTCCCGCCTGCCCGACCGGCGACGGCTCCTGCTGTGGCTCTTCGCAGGGCGGCTGGTGCTGGCCGTGGCGGTGCTGATCGCGGCGGGCCTGGTGTGGACCGAGGCGCCACAGGTCTCCTTCCTCGCGAGCGTCGGCATCATCCTGGCCCTGGTCGTCACGGCCTACGGGGTGTGGGTGGTGCGCACCCGCGCTGGCGACCCCGGGCCCCTCTTCCTGGCGTTCCAGCTTGTCGCTGACCTGGGACTGGTCGTCGTCCTGGTCCATTTTCTCGGGCCGGGCGGCGGCACCGGGCCCGCGCTCTTCGTGCTGCTGATCGCCGCCTACGCGGTGCTGCTGCCGTTCCGGTATGGCCTCGCGGCGACGATCGTGGCGGCCGGCATTTACGTTGTCGACTCCCTGCAGCACACCGACGCCGTGGCCGCGCTGCTGCTGCAGGTGGTGGTGTTCACGCTCGTCTTTGCGGTGGTGGCGGTGCTGGGGCAGCGGCTCCGGGAAGCCGGGGTCGAGCAGCAGACGCTCGAGTATGAACTCCAGCGGGTCCGTCTGGAAGCCGACGTCATCCTGCGCAACATTCACTCGGGCGTGCTGACGGTCGGCAGTGACGGTCATCTCGAGTACGCCAACCCCACTGCGCAGCGCCTCCTCGGCCTGGAACGGGGGCCGGCCATCGGTGCGCCGGTAATGAGTGCCGTGCGCGAACGGGCCCCCGCGCTCTGGTCCGCGCTGGTGGAGGGGCTGGAGCAAGGGCGCCGGGTGCAACGCGGTGAAGCGCTGGTGCAGGCCAAGGGCGGCCAGTTTTCCATCGGGCTCAGCACCACCACATTTCAGCAGCCGGGCCAGAGCGGCCCGTCGGTCACGGCCGTCTTCACCGACATTTCGGATTCCAAGCGCGTGGCGGAGCTGCAGCTCCGCGCCGAGCGGCTCGAGGCCGTGACGGCCCTGAGCGCATCGCTGGCACACGAGATCAAGAACCCGCTTGCCTCCATCCGCAGCTCGGTGGAGCAGCTTGCCCGCACCAGCTACGCCGGCGACGACGAGCAGACGCTGGCCCGGCTGATTGTTCGAGAAAGCGACCGGCTGAGTCGCCTGCTGACGGAATTTCTCGATTTCTCACGGGTGCGGGTCACCCGCTCCGAGCCGGTCGACCTGCTCGACGTGGCAACCGCCGTGGTGCGGCTGGTCAAGGCGCATCCGGATCGCGGTCCGGCGGCGGAACTCGAGGTGGTGGGTGGTTCCACCATTGTCACCGGCGATGAGGACCTGCTGCACCGGACGCTCGTCAACCTGGTGCTGAACGCCGTGCAGGTGGCGGGGCAGGAGCCGGTCCGGGTCACCGTGTCGCTGGATCACGTCACTGCCGCTGACCTGCCCGCGAGCATGGCCCCGGTCGGCGGCGGGGTGCGGGTGCAAGTGCGCGACACCGGCCCCGGGATTCCTGACGAGATCCGGGCGCGGCTCTTCGAGCCATTCGTGAGCCGGCGGTCGGGGGGCAGCGGGCTGGGGCTTGCCATCGTCCA
>DASSOW010000075.1:0-4670 GCA_035700175.1 Gemmatimonadales bacterium
ACGAGGCTAAAGCACGACCCCTGTGCCATGCCAGTCGGGCCGCCCCACCGGACAATGAGGGACACCATGATCCGCCTTGCCGACTCCAAGGCCTCTGTGTTTACGTGCGCCATCGTCCTTCTCAGCGCCAGCCTTTCCGCCTGCAGCGACTCCACCTCTCTGGCCTCGCCAGAGGGGGGATATGATGTCGTTGCCGAGTCCACGCTCAGGCGTGGCTCGACCGGCGGCGGGCCAGCCTGGAAGCAGGACGTCACGTCCGTGGACGTCACACCCAACTCCTTCTCACTCGCCGTTGGCGCCACCGCACAGTTGAGCGTGGCCTCCCGTAACCGAATTGGAAAACCAGTCGACGGTGTCACCATTCGGTGGATCTCCTCTGACACCGCGGTGGCCACCGTCGTCGATGGCGTCGTCCGCGCCCGCACGGCCGGCCTGGCGTCACTGATCGCAACCGTCAACGGTCTCAGCGATACCGCGCACGCCACGGTGACGGCAGCAGAAATGCCAGTCGCGAGCGTGGAGATCACTCCCGACTCGGCCAATCTCGTCGTCGGTGAGTCACTCACGCTCACAGCCCATGGCCTGGCTGCGGACAGCACCGAGCTGGCCGGCCGTGCCATCACCTGGTCCAGTTCGAACAGCACGGTCGCGAGCGTCACCTCCGCCGGCAAGGTGACCGGCCTGGCCCCGGGTTCAGTGACGGTCATCGCCACCTCCGAGGGCAAGTCGGCCCCGGCGACGGTCGTTGTCAGCACGGCGCCGCTGGTCGCCGTGGATTCGGTGCTGCTGTCGCCATCCACCGTACAGGTGGAGAAGGGCGATAGCACCAGGCTGTCTGTCACCCTTCGCGACGCGGACGGCACGGTGCTGGCTGACCGCAGCGTTACCTGGACGTCGGGTGATGATGGCGTGGCCAAAGTCAGTTCCACCGGAGTGGTGAAGGGCGTCGCGTCCGGCACCACCACGGTGATGGCCACCAGCGAAGGCCAGTCGGACGCCGCCCAGATCCAGGTCGTGGCGCAGGGCGGTGTCGTGACATCGGTGAGTGTGACGCCGGCTGCTGCGACGGTCACTGCGGGCGAGTCGGTCCAGCTCGCGGCAACAGCCAAGGATGGTTTGGGCCAGGCCGTCTCGGGCACCACCGTGGCGTGGGCGTCGAGCAACACATCCGTCGCCAGTGTCTCGAGCAGCGGTGAGGTGCGCGGCGTCGCGGCCGGCACCGCGTCGGTGACGGCGACGGTCGACGGCGTCCGCGGAACGAGCACTGTCACGGTCGAGTCCGCGGCCAGCACTACGCCGCCGGCCGAGAAGGTTGGCTACTTCGTGGCGCCGAATGGCTCGTCGGGCAATAGTGGCAGCATCTCCAACCCGTGGGATCTGGCCAGCGTGCTGCGCGGCGGCAAGAACATCTCGCCCGGTGACACCGTCTGGGTGCGCGGCGGCACCTACCGCGGGGCTTTCGTCAACTACTTGAATGGCAACTCGAGCCAGCAGGTCGTCATCCGCCAGTATCCGGGCGAGCGTGCAACCATCGATGGCTACCTGGTGGTGCTGGGGTCCTACGTGACGTTCCAGGGCCTCGAGGTGATGAGCTCGAATCCGCTTGGCACTTACCGGATCGGCGTGGATGTCAAGGCGCCGGGTGCCCGCCTGGTGAACCTCGTGGTCCACGACGCTGGCGCCAGCGGTGTCGGCCTCTGGAACGAAGCTCCGAACGCGGAGCTTTACGGGTCCATCATCTACAACAACGGCACCAACAACAACCAGGACCACGGGGTGTACTTCAACGGGAATTCCGGCACGAAGTACCTGACGGACAACATCGTCTTCAACAACTGGACCTACGGGTTCCACGGGTACTCGAGCATTTCCGGAGAAGTACGGAATCTCCGGCTCGACGGCAATGTGGCGTTCAACAACGGCTCGGTCGGTGCCAACGGGACGGCGCCGGACATCTTCGTGGGCGGCAGTCAGGCCAGCAACATCAGTGTCACCGACAACATGGGCTGGCGCCGGGATGACGGAGAGCTGGTCTTGCGTCTGGCCGACGGCTCGTCGGGCAACAGCGGGCTTACGCTGACTGGCAACTACACCGTCGGTCGCACACTGATCGGCACGTGGTCGGGCATGATCCAGTCCGGCAACACATTCCTGTCGTCGTCCAATCCCCCCACCTCGGGCCAGCGCGTGTTCGTCCGGCCCAACAAGTACGAGGACGGGCGCGCCAATATCATCGTCTACAACTGGAGCAACGCCGGTGCGGCAAGTGCCGACGTCTCGTCGGTGCTCCGGCCGGGTGATGAATACGAGGTCCGTGCGGCGCAGAACTTCTACGCGCCGCCCGTGGCTCGCGGCACCTACGGCGGGGGCTCGATCTCCTTGCCCATGAGCACAGTGCAGCCTGCGTCCCTCATCGGGCGTTCCGGCCGCGACCCTGGCACCACGGGCAGCACGTTCCACGTCTTCGTACTCCTCAAGACCAACTGAGGCCAGCACAGCTCCGTCCGGGGCGCAGGCAAGTGAGCCTGCGTCCCGCGCCGGGGCAGCGGCCGTTGACCGTTTCATGCGAGGGCGGCACGCAGCCGCGCGCTCGCGGTGCGGCTGGCAATCCGACTGTAGACCGCGAGCAGCTGCCCGGCCAGCCGTTCCGTTCCCTCGAAGCCGCGGGCGATCCGTCCCGCTGCCGCACCCATCGTTTCCCGCAAGCCGGCATCCTCGGCCAACCTGATCATGAGTGACGCCGTCGTGGGCGCGTCGTCTGGCGGCAGCAGGAAACCGGTCTGTCCGTCGATGACGAGCCGAGGCACGTCGCCGACCGGTGTCGCCAGCACCGGGCGCTCCGCCTGCATCGCTTCGAGCACCGCGTTGGGGCAGCCTTCGTGCTCGGAGGAGAGGACCAGGAACGCCGAGCGGCTGAGCCATGGAGCGATGCTGCGCTGCGCTCCAGTGAAGTGAACATCGCGTGCTCCGAGCCCGAGTTCGCGTGCCAGCCGCTCCAGCGCGCCGCGTTCGGGACCATCGCCCACGATCAGCCCGCGAAGGTCGCTGCCCGCCTGTCGCGCGATCGCCAGACCGCGAAGAAAACGGTCTACTCGCTTTACGGGTGACAGACTTCCGGCCACCAGGGCGATCGGTCCCGGTCCCAGGGGAAGCGTGAGCACCGGCAACGCCGGTTGCACGGCGGGCATCTCCAGCGCATTGGGGACAACATGTACCCGCTCCGCCGGCCGGCCGGCGGCCTCAACCGCACCCTTCGCGCTCCACGAATTGACGATCAGGTCACCCGGTGCCGCGAGCAGGTGACGGGTCCAGCTGCCCACCGAGGCGCGCTCGAACTCCAGGTCGCTTCGCATGGCGCCGATGGACACCGCGCGGCACGCCGCCGCCGCGCCGGCCGCGTAGAGATTGACAAAGAAATGCGCTGCCTGCACCACGTGGGGACGGAATGGAAGCATGCGCGCCACCAGGACTGCCGCGCGCACCGGCGGCGCGCGCCATCGTCCTGCCCAGATCGGGACAATGCCGAGCTGGCGCAGCGACTCCTCGTGATGCTCCCCTCGCGTGAGGGAGTACACGCGCACTGAGACCCCGGCGTTCAGCAGTCCAGCGGCCATGCGCACCAACTGGATCTCGGCGCCGCCTCGACCCAACGTGCCGGCGACGAATGCCACCCGCAGGCCGGTCATCGATGCCTCCGTCGCAACAGCAACGGACCGCGTGGATGCAGCATCACCATGGCGCCGGCAGCGAGGAACCAGATCGCCTTGGTCTGATATTCGGTGGAGACAAATGCGAGGGCGAGCGTCGCAGTCACCCAGAGGCCGATGCGGCGAGCGGGACGCCGCCGCCGCCGCCATCCGGTGACGGCGAACGACGCCACGAACGCGGCCAGCAACAGCGCGCCGGGAATGCCATTTTCCGCCAGGATCTTGATCCAGCCGGCGTGGGCCGACATTCGCCGGTAGGCATCCACCGATGCGAGACCGGGGCGCCGGCCCAGGCGCCCCCAGGCGTCGGTGAATCCGCCAGTGCCCACGCCCAGCGGGTGTTCCTGGACGATGTACCATCCGGCCAGCACCAGCTCTGACCGATGGCTGGTTTTGTCGTTCATGGTGGCGGAAGCGTCGAAGAAGACCGACACCCGCTTGAGGGCACGGGCCTGCAGCGCCGGAAATGCCGCGGCCGTCACCAGCACGGCGAGTCCCGCGAGGCCCACCAGCAACGTGCGGCGGCGGATTCCCCGGAGTGTCGCGAGCAGGTAGGTCACGGTCGCCGCCGCCATCAGCATGTTACCCCGGCTTCCGCTCAGAAAGATCCAGGCTGTGGTCGGTACGGCGAGCAGCGAGATCGCGACAGCGCCGCCGCGGCGACGCGTCGCGAAGGGTGCCGCAAAGGCAAGCGCGATGAGCCCGGCCAGCGGGAACGCCGCCCACGCATTGGGATTGATCTCCGGCAGGCTGGCGCTCTGCGCGAAGTACACCGCGCCCCCGGCAGCGGTCAGGACGCCGCAGATCATCCCGCACCACACCCAGTCGTCGCGTGTGAGCCGCAGCCGCCAGACATAGGCGAGGAGCCCGAGCGGTGCTGCCATGCCCAGAACATCCTGCAGCCCGCGAGCGCGATCGGGACTCATGAGCAGCTCGAACGTGAGCAGCAGGAGCGTCAGTTCC
>DASSOW010000076.1:0-5454 GCA_035700175.1 Gemmatimonadales bacterium
CGGCACGCACCGCATCGAAACCGGTGGTCCGCTGCGCGATGAACTCCCGGTTCTCGAGCCCCAGGTCCAGGATGTGCCGCAGCATGCTGTTGAAGAGGGCGACGTCGCTGCCCGGCTGCATCTGGAGATGGATGTCGGCGAGCGCCGCCAGCTCGACCTTCCGCACGTCTGCCACGATCAGGGTGGCGCCACGCTTCACCGCGCGCTTGATGAGGGCGCCGAAGACGGGATGCGACTCAGTGGTGTTGGCCCCGGCAATGAAGATCACGTCCGAGGCTTCCTCGATTTCGCGCATCGAACCCGAGGCCGCTGACGTCGCCAGTGCGCGGCTCATGGCGCTGACCGAGGTGGAATGGCAGAGCCGGGTGCAGTGATCGAGGTTGTTGGTGCGAAAGGCAGCGCGCACCATGCGCATGTACGCGTAGTTATCCTCGTTGGTGCACTTGGCGCTGGAGAGCGCCGCGAGGGAATCGGGGCCGTGGGTGTCGCGGATGCGCAGGAGTTCCTGGGCCGCGAGACTCATGGCCTCTTCCCAGGTGGCGGGCCGGAACCGGGAGTACCATTCGGCCGGCGTCGCCACGCGGTCGCGCACGTCATCGGTGCCACGCTTGCGGAAGCCGGTGCGCGGGCCCTTGCCCTGCGCCCGCTGCGGCGGCCGGGGCTTGGAGTCCTGCGCCATTTCCTCGATCAGGTCCCAGGGGCCCTCGCGGTGCCGCGGCGATTCGCCGGTCCAGCGCCAGGCGCCGTCGGCCTCCCGCTCCCAGCCGATGCGAATAAGAGGAGTGGCAAGGCGGTCGCGATGCTGGGGAAAGTCGTATCCGAAACGGCCCTTCACGCAGGTGGACCCCTGGTTGGGGGTGTTCTCCTCGATCCACGGCGACGTGACCCGCATGAGCGCGTCACCCTTCACGTGCAAGTCCACCTGGCAGCCGACGGCGCAATAGGGACACACCGACCGTACCACCCGATCGGGAGCGCGGAGCGCTTCCTGGCCGAACTGCTCGCGCGGGATGAACTCGAAGATGGCGTCGGTGGGGCACACCCGGACGCACTCGCCGCACCAGGTGCAGCCGGCGTGGTCGGGATCACCATCGCCACCCACGATGATCTGGGCAGCGGACCCGCGTTCGGCAACATCGAGCACGCCGACTTCCTGGATATCGGCGCAGGCACGCACGCATCGGGTGCAGAGGATGCAGTGCGACATGTCGTGCCGGATCATGGCGTCGCCCGGGCGCTCGTCGCCGGTCCGGAGCGGCAGCTCATGGGCGCCGGCCGGCCGCACCCGGGCGCCGTACTGCGCTACGTAGCGCTCGAACTCGTTTCGCGGGTCTTGCCGGCCGCCATTCCGCAGGTGCTCGCCCGGGTAGCGTTCCAGCAGCAGCTCGAGCACGCCACGCCGCGCGTCGCGGAGGGGCTCTGACTCGCTTGCGATCACCATGCCGTCGGCGGCCTTGGTGGCGCAGGCCGGTACCGGCTTGGGCTGGCCCTCGACCGCCACCAGGCAGAGGCGGCAATTACCGACGATGGGGAGCTTGGGATACCAGCACAGGGTGGGGATGCTCTGTCCCGCAGCGCGAGCGGCCTCGAGGATGGTCGCGCCATCGCTGAAGCTGACAGCGGCGCCATTGAGTGTCAGGGTAGGCATGCGCTCAGGCCTCCGCGCCCGCCTCCGCGCCATCGGTGGCGTCGGGCTTGGTGAGGATCAGGCCGCTGCTGGGCCGGGCGGCACCGCGGCGCCGGTTTCGCGCGAGTTCGTCGCGCTGCCAGCCATCGTACCAGCCGAGGACGGCTTCCGGCGCCATGCCGGCCTTGCCGGGAAGGATCAGGTGCACGCCACCCGCGCCCGTCAGCTCCTGCAGCTGCCGGATGAAGACGGCCCGATCGCCGGCATCCACGCCGCCCAGTGACGCGGCGTCGAGCACCAGCAGATCAAGTGCCGACGGGAACGACGGCATCCAGCACCCCGGCTGGACAAAATAGCACTCGGCCGTGCCCGCCAGGGCCTCGCCAGCGAGGCCGGCTTCCACCTTGTCCACGCTGCCGAGGTCGGCCGCGATGAACGTGACCAGCGCGTCGTGGGCCGCGAGCAGGTACGCGGCGGGCGCCGCGCCCGCGCCGGCCACGAGCACCACGTCCTCCGGTTCGATGCGCGGCAGCAGCGCAGCCAGGGCGCAGTCCGGCTCCAGGCCCCAGTGGGTCGGTTCCCGCTGGGCCCGGCGGCGCTTGCCGTGCTGCTGCTTCCACTTGTTGAACGTGGGCAGCCGCAGGCGCTTCATGATCAGCTTGTCGACGGCTTCCTGCATCAGCACTTCGGTGAGCAGAAACTGGCCGGAGAAGGCATCCTGCATTTCGCTCGCGGCCTCGCCCCCGATCTCGAGGAGGCGGGCGCGGCCCAGCGAATTCTTGTAGGTCTCGATCCGCTGCAGCACGTACTCGTGATACTGCTGCTTGAGCGATGGCGGCGGGCGCCGGGCGCGGGTGCGGCGGGTTTCAGTGCCTTTCAGCATGGTTCCACGTGAACGACGACTTCCTGCAGCTGGAGCGCTTCGCGCAGCCGGTCTTCCACGGCGTCGGCAATGCCGTGTGCGCTGGTGACGTCAGACCGGCCGTCCACGGCGATGGTGAGCTCCGCGAAAAGAGTATTGGCCGCTGCGCGCGACCGGATGGAGTAGGCCGCCTGGACCCCCGGCACCCGCTCGGCTTCGCTGCGGATGGTCTGGGCATCGTACGCGCGCTCGTCAACCAGGGTGGGAATGGCTCGCCGCACAATGGCGAACCCGGCTCTCCCCACCATGACAGCCACAATAATGGCGAGCACCGGGTCGGCCCAGCCGTGTCCCAGCCGGCTCAGCACCAGCCCACCCAGCACCGCCACCGTAATCAGCACGTCGACGCGGGTGTGCACCGCATCCGCCAGCAGCAGCTCGCTGCCGAGGCGGCGCCCGGCCCGGCTTTCGAGCACCGTGACGATGACATTCACCACCAGCGTCACCGTGATGAGGGCCAGGCTGGTCAGCGACACGGCTGGCGGTGCCGATCCGGCAATGAGGCGGGCCACGGCGCCGCGCAGGAGCTCGAAGATGGACACCGACAGAAAGACCACGATCAGCAGGGCGCCCAGGGTCTCGAACTTGGCATGCCCATAGGGATGCTCGGCGTCGGGCCCCTTGCTGGCGATGGCCATGATGGCCAGGCCGAGGCCATTATTGACCGCATCGAGGGAGGCCTGGATGAGGTCGCCCAGGACCGCGAGCGAATGGGTGGCCAGCCCGACGGCCGCCTTGAGCGCCACCACCACGAGATTCGCACCGAGGATCACGAGCAGAACGCGCCGGATCTGCTGCTCGCGGTCCGGGGTTACGGTGCGTGGCATGCGATAAAGGTGCGCAGGGCGAGGAAGTGCTGTCAATGCGGTTCCCTCGGGTGCGCCGACAAGGCATTTTTTCCATCGTCCTTTCAGGAGCCACCGCGTGCGACGACTGATGCCCGGCTACGCGCTGCTGCTGGCAGCGCTGGCGTTCAGCCTGTGGGCCCTGCCGTATCTTCCGGCCAGGGTCACGTCACATTGGGACATGGCCGGCCGTCCCGACGGCACCATGGGCCGGACCTTTGCTGCGCTCTTTCTGCCCCTGACAGGCGCGGTGCTCGGCGCCGTCTTTGCCTTCCTGCCGCACACCGATCCGCGCAGGGACGGGTTGCTGCACGGCGGCATCTGGTGGACCCTCGGCAACGCTGTGATGCTCTTCCTGGCCAGTGTCCAGGTGGCGCTGCTGGGTTACAACCTGGGATGGCCCATCTCGATAACGGGGGTGGTGCTCGTGGGCGTGGGGCTGCTGCTGGTGCTGCTGGGATTCCTGATGCCGCGGATGCAGCCCAACTGGTTCATGGGGATCAGGACGCCGTGGACGCTCACCAACGACACCGTGTGGCGGCGCACGCACGCTTTTTCCGGGCGGATTTTTGCCGGCGCGGGGGCGGTGCTCGTGGTGCTTGGATTCCTGCAGCCCGACCACCTGGGGATCTTTCTCGGGGTGGTCATCGCGGGAGCGGTGGCCCTGCCGGTGGTGGCGTCGTACCTGTTGTGGAGGCACGAGAAAGGGGCATAGGGCGTGGGGCATGGGGCTTGGGGCATGAGATCCCACGCCTCATGCCTCATGCCCCATGCCTCTCACACTGCCGCCAACACTGCCCCCTTCAGATATCCCGTCTCCGGTACCGTCAGCAGTTCCGGGTGGTCCACTCCCTGACCGAGCAATTCCTGCAGCACCATCCGGCGACCGGCGTCGCCGGCGGCCATGGCGAGCATCTGCAGGAACGCCGGCCGGTCCACATGGAATGAGCATGATGCAGTGACCAGCACGCCACCCGGCGCAAGCAGGCGCATGGCGCGCAGGTTGATTTCCCGATAGCCGCGGAGCGCACCCGGCACGTCCCGTCGCGACTTGGCGAAGGCCGGCGGGTCGAGGGCAATGATGTCGAAGCGCTCCCGCGCCCGCTCCATGGCGCGGAGCGACTCAAACGCGTCGGCCTCCCGCCATTCGATGTTGGTCATCCCGTTGCGCGCCGCATTGTCGGCGCCCCGCTCGAGCGCGGCCGCGCTGCTGTCGAGCGCCAGCACGCTGCCGGCGCGCTGCGCCAGGTGCAGCGCAAATGAGCCATGATAGCTGAAGCAGTCGAGCGCGCGCCCACCCGGCGGCGTGAGCACGCCAGCCCGCATTCGCGACGGACGCTGGTCCAGGAAGGCGCCGGTCTTCTGCCCGGTCCAGGGTGCGGCCAGGTATCGGACGGTGCCTTCGCGCACCTCGATCATCTCGGGCACACTGCCGCGCACCAACTCGACCCGTTCATCGAGCCGTTCTTTTCGTCGCACCGGAACATCGTTGCGGAGCAGTATCCCCTCCGGCTTGAGCACCGACTCGACCGCATCCAGGATCATCTCCCGCCGGGTTTCGATCCCAGCCGATAGCAGCTGCATCACCACCCAGCGGTCGTACCGGTCGATGACGAGGGAGGGGAGCCCATCGCCTTCGCCGTGGACCACGCGATAGGCCGTGGCGTCGACGCTCTCCCGACGTACCGCGGCCGCGGCGATCTTCTCCCGCCACCAGCCGGCATCCAGCGCGCGGTGGCTGGATTCCAGCAGCCTCAGCCGGATTTCCGAGTGGGGTGAATAGAGTGCCTGCCCCAGCGGCCGGCCGCGCTCGTCGGTGACCGCCACGATGCCGGGATCGGGCGGCGTGTCGAGCACGTCACTGCGGAAGACCCACGGATGGCCGCGCACCCAGCGTGTCGCTCCCCGGGAAGTGATGCGCACGGCGCCCGTCATCTGGTTCGCTGCCCGGTGTCGTGTTTGATTCTGGTCATGCCTGGAAATGTAGCGGCCGCGGTCCGCCTCATGCTGGTCACCGACGATCGCTTCCTGCCGGAAGCGCGGCTGATGCGCGCGGTGGA